>JAGYOC010000040.1 GCA_018399795.1 Dehalococcoidales bacterium | reverse complement strand
ACGGTCCGGCAGCCATTGTGTTCACCGACGGAATCCGGATAGGGGCCACCCTCGACCGTAACGGTCTGCGCCCCGGCCGTTACGTCATCACAAAAAGCGGACAAGTAGTACTGGCATCGGAGGCGGGTGTAGTGGAAATCCCCCCCGAGGATGTAGTCGAAAAAGGCCGGCTGGCACCGGGACGAATGTTTGTAGTTGATACTGAAAAGCAGCGGGTCATAAAGGACAACGCCCTGAAAGCCTCCGTCTCACGCCGCAGACCCTACCGTCGCTGGCTGGAAAAAAACCGGATTGAGCTAAAGGGTCTATTCGGCCTGCCCCACCCGGTCGATCTGGATAAGGAGACCCTGTCCACCCGTCAGAGGGCTTTCGGCTACTCCATCGAAGATATGATTACTATCATCACGCCGATGGCATTGAAGGGACAAGAGCCGATTGGCTCAATGGGAAACGATGCTGCCCTGGCAGTACTCTCCGAACGCCCCCAGCTCTTGTATGACTATTTCAAACAGATGTTCGCCCAGGTGACCAATCCGCCGATCGATGCGTACCGCGAGAGTCTGGTAATGTCGCTGATGAGTTTTGTAGGCCGTGAACGCAATTTGCTCGAAGAGACCCCGGAACATTGCCGACAACTCAAACTGGCTCATCCAATCCTAACCAATGACGACCTTCACCATCTGCGTAACACCTACATTCCGAATTTTAAGGGAGAAACTGTTTCTATTCTCTTCCCAAGGTCCGAAGAAGGGGGTGAACTCCAGAAGGCTTTAGAACGGATCTGTACCGAGGTTGAACAGAAAATCGATGCGGGCTGTGAGCTGGTTATCCTCAGCGACCGAAATATCGAAGCTGACAAAATTCCCATCCCCGCCTTACTGGCAATGGGCGCCGTGCAGCAGCATCTGGTACGGAAGGGCAAGCGTCACCTGAGCGGGATTGTAGTAGAAACAGGAGAAGCCCGGGAGGTCCACCACTTTGCAACTCTGGTTGGCTACGGAGCCAGCGGAGTGAATCCGTATCTGGTGTTTGAATCCCTGGTAGACCTCAAGCAGCGCGGATACATCCCCCAGGATCTTACTATTGAAGAGGCTACCGAGAACTACATCAATGCGGTTAAAAAGGGACTACTGAAGGTCATGTCCAAAATGGGTATTTCAACCCTCCGCAGTTATCGCGGCAGTCAAATGTATGAGGCTCTGGGGCTGAACAGCGAGCTTATGCAGAACTATTTTCCAGCTACTCCCTCTCGAATAGAGGGGATCGGACTGACTACAATTGAACAGGAGACCATCCAGCGACACAGCTCCGGTTTCCGGTTTGATGAAAAGCGGCTCGATCATCTTGATTCAGGGGGAATTTACCGTTACAGAGAAAACTCCACCAAGCACCGATTTACCCCCCTGGCGATTGTAAAACTGCAGGAAGCGGTACGCAACGGCAGTTACAGCGCGTTTAAAGAATATTCAGCCGAAATAAACGATATTGAGCATAACCTCTGCAGTCTGCGCGGCTTGTTCAACTTCAAGCAGGGGCAAGCCGTACCGATAGAGGAAGTAGAGCCGGCGGAAGAGATTATAAAGCGCTTTGCCTCGGCAGCCATGTCCTTCGGATCCCTCAGTCAGGAAGCCCACACCACTATCGCCATCGCCATGAATCGGCTGGGCGCGATGAGCAATTCCGGCGAGGGCGGAGAGGATAATCAGCGTTACAGCACACTTGAGAACGGAGACACCGCCCTAAGCAAGGTAAAGCAGATTGCCTCCGGCCGCTTCGGGGTAACGGGAGAATATCTGGTCAACGCCGAGGAGTTGCAGATTAAAATGGCCCAGGGGGCGAAACCCGGCGAGGGAGGCCAACTGCCGGGATATAAGGTAAACGATGTTATCGCACGGGTACGTCACTCCACCCCGGGAGTAATGCTAATCTCCCCTCCGCCGCACCACGATATCTATTCAATCGAAGACCTGG
>JAGYOC010000039.1 GCA_018399795.1 Dehalococcoidales bacterium | reverse complement strand
AACAACATACTATATTCTTGAAGGTCAATGGCTCCAGCTTAATTCCTATGTCTCACATCGGTGGGCAGACCCTAAGCCTCTTTCTTCCTGGCTCCCAATTTAGCGGCTAGATACGGGCTCACTTCTAAAAAGAAGCTCCCATCATACCTAATGCGGGTTTGGCCAGGAGGGCAGGGGCACCATGTTGTGTACACGGGTTTGCTCGTATGAGCTCCCAAAATAAGCAGCGGCGTCTCCCTGCCCACCCTGATGTATTATTATACTACCTCCAATATTTTCTAGACTGCTACCGGTTCCAATTCTTGTTCTGGAACCTGGTAATATGTCTGACTCTTAACCATGGCAAAGGCCAAACGCAACAGCCTGTTGAGTGCTGCTCCTACGACTTCCCTTCCATTGAGCGGATTGGCATGGGCCGGTCGTTCCCGTTTTTGCTTGGCCCAAGCTCGAAAATCCTCATTCAGTCGCAGCATAGGGATAACAGCAGTCCAAGCGCAGTATCGTAACACGGGGCGCCCTTTCTTACTCATCGGAGTGTGAGCAGATCTCTTACCGGCTGATTCCGACTCAGTCGGATTACTGCCGGCCATCTTTATCATCTGTTTGGCGCTACGGTACAGCTTGAAGCAGCCGAGCTCCGCCAGCAATCCGGCAACGGCGGTATAGTTGAGGCCTCTTATCGAGAGCAGGTATTTACCCTCCTCAGTTATATCCACGAGCCTGACCATGGTTCCCTCCATAATGCGGATGTGCTGTCTAATGAGACCAAGTTTTTCCACCAGGAACGAGATTTCAGAGGACACTGGCCCGGCGCCTGCATCGATCCCGATGGATCTCCTGGCTAGGTTATGAAGTGCTCTCAGCTTCCTTCGCATAAGGCGGCCCCGGTGTCTTGCTTCGATTGTAGTTATAAATTCCTCTTCTGTCATACCAGCAATCACACTCGGGATAGAGCAGTTGGAGAGTACGCTCAGAGCTGTCAGCCCGCAAGGGTCTTTGAAGACATGGGTGAACTCTGGGAAAAGGCCGTCTAGGAGCCCTTTTACCAGGTTTGTTATTCTGGTCCTTTCCTTGACTAATCGGCGGTAACCATTATGGGCGGTACGAAGTTCAGCATAAACCCCCTGCGGTAATTCACTCTCGGTAAACTCACCGGTACACAAGAGCTGCGCTGCCACTTCGCTGTCCCGGTAGTCATTCTTTCTGCGATTGAGGTCCTTGCCTTCTCGCCGGCGTTTCAGGGTGAACTGGTTGATGAAGCGATACGGAACGCCCCTCCCCTCAAGAAAGTAGGCTATGTTTCGCCAGTAGTGGCCTCCTGTCTCGATAGCGAAGATGACACCGCGGCAACCTGATGCCACCATTTCCCTCCTGGCTCTGTGTAACATGGTTTCGAGGCCTTCTCTGGTATTGTCGAACTTGAATTTAGCCCGGGTGCTGAAATCCTGGGTTATCGCCACTGCTGCATGCCTCTTTTTATGAGGGTCAACTCCGATAACTAGATAGCCCTCGGGTATTTGCTTCCTTTTCCTGGCTACTGTATTCTCCATTGATGATGGCTCCTCCTACCTTAGATTGGGTGTCTGATTAGGCAC
>JAGYOC010000038.1 GCA_018399795.1 Dehalococcoidales bacterium | reverse complement strand
AGCCGGCTGGTCGGAATGTAGTATAATGTATTGTAACCTTAACTCCGGGATCAATGGTAGAGGTAATTTATAGGTGGCTCTGGTTGTGCAAAAATACGGTGGCTCTTCTGTGGCCGATGCTGCCAGAATCAAGAACGTGGCCGGGCGCATTGCGGCCACCAGCGATGAGGGCAATCAGGTGGTTGTTGTCGTCTCGGCGATGGGCGATACCACCGACCGCCTTATCGAGCTTGTTTACCAGGTTACACACAAGCCCGATGTGAGGGAGTTTGACACCCTGCTTTCCACCGGCGAGCTGGTCTCCAGCACACTGCTGGCGATGACCCTGAAGGAGATGGGGTACTATGCTATCAGCCTGAGCGGCGCTCAGGCTGGGATAAGGACTGATTCTGTTCATAGTCGTGCCCGTATTCGCATGGTAGATTCGATGAGGGTGACCAGGGAGCTGGAAAAAGGCAACATCGTTATCGTGGCCGGCTTTCAGGGCGTTACCGATGAGATGGACATCACCACCCTGGGAAGGGGTGGTTCCGATACCACCGCGGTAGCCCTGGCGGCGAGCCTGGGGGCGGTGCAGTGCCAGATATACACCGATGTGGAGGGGGTATATACTGCCGATCCCAGGATGATACCTGAGGCGAGGCCGATGGCAGAGATAGGCTACGATGAGATGCTGGAGCTGGCCACATACGGGACCAGGGTAATGCACTCCCGTGCCGTGGAGCTGGGAGAGCTGTACGGTATACCCATACTGGTTAAGTCAAGCTTTTCCGATGGGCCGGGTACATTAATTCACGGAGGAGTATCTAGAGATATGGAACTGAGAAACAAGGTGCGAGGTGTCGCCTACGACCTCGATGTGGCAAAGATAACCGTACTGGGTGTTTCAGATAAGCCGGGTATCGCCTCCTCCATCTTCCAGACCCTGGCCAGGGCGGGTATCAGTATTGATACCATCGTGCAGAATGTCGGCACCGATAGGGTCACCGATTTGACCTTCACAGTTGCCAGGAGCGACTTGGACAGTGCCATGGGGGTCTTAGAGCCGATAGCGAAGTCGGTGGAGGCGAAGGAGTGTGTCGGCGGTACCGGTCTGGGCAAGGTAAGCATTGTCGGTACTGGTATGCAGAACACGCCGGGATACGCCGCTCGCATGTTCGAGGTGCTCAGCAAGGAGGGTATCAATATCCAGATGATCTCTACCTCGGAGATCAGGATAACCTGCATCATTGGGGAGTCCGAGGTTGGAGCGGCGGTAAAGGCTCTGCACCGGGCGTTTGAACTGGAGATCGAGGACGAGGAAATCGGGGTGAAAAATCCCGGGAACTGAGGAAAGGTTGTGGCAGTATGGTGACGAAGCAACGTGGATATAACCCCCGGGTTTACGAAGGCCTGATAGTATATAGCCACTAAAACAGTGAGAGGTAACCGGTGATATGTCGATCGGCAATGTAAAAGCGGTAAATATAGAGGAGGAAATCAAGACCTCCTATCTGGATTACGCGATGAGCGTTATCGTCTCCCGGGCCCTGCCCGATGTCAGAGACGGGTTGAAGCCGGTGCACCGGCGCATCCTGTATGCAATGGATGGTCTTGGTTTAAGGCATAACAGCCCCTACCGCAAGAGTGCCCGTGTGGTCGGCGATGTTCTTGGTAAATACCACCCCCATTCGGATACCGCTGTTTACGACACCATGGTACGCATGGCGCAGGACTTCACCATGCGCGCTACCCTCATTGACGGGCAGGGCAACTTCGGCAGCATGGATAATGACCCGCCCGCGGCGATGCGTTATACCGAGGCCCGACTGGCAGCCATCTCGGAGCAGATGCTAGTCGATATCGATAAAGATACAGTTGACTTCATGCCCAATTTCGATAACAGCCTAAAGGAGCCATTGGTACTGCCCACCCGCCTGCCCAACCTGCTGGTAAATGGGAGCTCCGGTATCGCCGTGGGTATGGCGACCAATATCCCCCCCCACAACCTGGGGGAAGTATGTGACGCTATCGGATACCTCATCGATAATCCCGAGGCGACGGCCAGCGAGCTGATGCAGTTCGTCAGGGGTCCGGATTTTCCCACTGCCGGTATTATTTTGGGTAGTGACGGTATTCAGAGTGCCTATGCCACCGGGCATGGTAAGGTGGTTGTCCGGGCCAAGGCCCATGTCGTCGAGGATGTCAAGGAGGTCGGCCATCGCCAGATCGTGGTTACCGAGCTCCCCTATCAGACCAACAAGGCGGCCCTCGTCGAGAGAATGGCAAAGCTGGTTAAGGAGAAGAAGGTCAGGGGTATCAGCGAAATACGGGATGAATCCGATCGCCAGGGAATGAGGCTGGTTATCGAGCTAAGGCGGGATGCCCAGCCACAGCCGGTGCTCAATGCCCTATACAAGCATACCGCAATGCAGGCGGCATTTTTCATCAATATGCTGGCACTGGTTGATGGACAGCCCCGGGTAATAAGCCTGAAGGAGTCTCTTCAGTACTATATAGACTTCCGCAGCGAGGTCATCACCCGGCGATCCCGATTTGAGCTGAAAGAGGCTAGGGCCAGGGCCCATATCCTGGAAGGGCTGAAGGTTGCCCTGGACAATATTGAAGAGGTGATTGCCACCATCCGCAAGGCCCAGACGGCCGAGACGGCACGCAAGGATCTGATGAGCAACTTCAGCCTGACCCAGGTCCAGGCGCAGGCAATCCTTGATATGCCTCTGAGGCGTTTGGCCAGTCTGGAGCGCAAGAAAATACTGGATGAATATGCCGGGGTACTGAAAACAATTTCCTACCTGGAAGAGTTGCTGGCAAGTCCCAAGCGGATACTGATGCTGGTTAAGGAGGAAATGGGGGAGCTGAAGGACAAGTATGCCGACCCGCGCCGTACCGAGATAAAGGATCAGGAGGTCATTGAGTTCAGCGAAGAGGATCTCATACCGCACCAGAATGTGGTGGTCACCCTGAGCAAGCGCGGTTTCGTAAAGAGGGTACCCTCTCAGTCTTACCGGGCGCAGCATCGCGGCGGACAGGGTATACAGGGTCACCCCACCAGGGAGGAAGATATCGTCCGGCTGCTGGTGGTGGCCGATACCCACGACCGGCTCTTCTTCTTCACCAACCGCGGCAAGGTCTTCAGCCTCAAATGCCACGAGGTACCGGACAGCTCCCGCAGCGGTAAGGGCACCGCGGTGATAAATCTCTTCCCGGTTTCAGAGGGTGAAGTGGTCACCGCCATGGTGGTGGTATCCGCATTCAAGCCCGGTGACTATCTGATAATGGCGACACGTTGCGGAGAGGTGAAAAAGACGGCGGTGGAACGGTTTGCCCAAGTACGCAGCAGTGGCCTTATCGCAATGGACCTTGAAGAGGGTGACGAGCTGGTGTCGGCCCGACTGGCTGGTGCCGGCGATGATATAATCCTGGTAACCAGAGATGGCCAGTCGATAAGGTTCCCCGTTACCGAACTCCGGTCGAGCTCGCGGACCAGCGGTGGGGTGAGGGGAATGCGCCTGCTGGGGGGTGACTGGGTAGTCAGTATGGATGTGGTTTACCCCGAGGCATATCTGCTGGTGGTAACAAGACGGGGCTTCGGCAAGCTGACCCCCATCACGGATTACCCCCGGCAACACCGTGCCGGCAGCGGTGTGAGGACCTTTAAGACCGTGGAGAAGACGGGAAAGATAGTTGCGGCCAAGCTGGTTTCGCGCTCGCAGCAGTTGATGATTATTTCGTCAAAGGGCATCATCACCCGCACAGCGGTCAGGAACGAGGATCCTGAGAGGGGTGGCATCTCCATCCAGGGTAGGAACACCCAGGGGGTTACCCTGATGCGGATGAAGGGTGACGATACGGTGGTGGCCATCGCTGCGTTCAACTGATTTGCCGGTACTTCGACCGGCACACGTTATGCCACCGTTCCAGCCCGCAGGCGTTACATTTCTGGTGGCGGCAGTCCGCGGTGACACTGTTTTCCAGCGAGCGCTGGTATTCCTTTTTGAGAAAGTCTTCTCTCAAACCGATGTCGATATGCGACCAGGGCAGCGGTTCGTCCAGCGGGCGTTGACGAAGAGCATAGAAATCGGGATCGAGACCAGCCTCGGCAAAGGCATCGAGCCAGTTCCGGTAGTTGAAATACTCGCTCCAGCCGTCGAATATTGAGCCCTTCTTCCAGGCAAGGTAGATCACCCTTCCCAGGCGGCGGTCTCCCCGTGAAAGCGCCGCCTCCAGCAGGCTGGTGGATGGTTCGTGCCAGGAGAGGCGGATACTCTTTCGCCTGAGACCCCTGTTGAGCATTTCGTGCTTGGCATCCAGTTTCTCTTTGCTGTCCTGGGCAACCCACTGGAAGGGAGTGTGCGGCTTGGGCACAAAGGTGGAGAGGCTGATTCTTATCTGTGGCCTTGCCCCGGCTGATTTTTTACCCGCAAGCCCGATTTTGTTCACCAGATCAATTATCGCCTCGATATCATCGGTGGTCTCGGTGGGGAGGCCGAGCATGAAGTAGAGCTTCAGGCCCTTCCAGCCGCGGGCAAAGGCGTCTGTTGCCGTCTGCAGGATGGTGTCGTCGCTGGTATCTTTGTTGATGACCTGCCTCAACCGGGCGCTGCCCGCTTCAGGGGCGAAGGTTAGCCCCGGCTTCTTGTGGGACGCCAGAGAGTCGAGCAGCCTTACAGAGAAGTTATCGATGCGAAGGCTCGGCAGTGATAGGACCAGGTTATCGTCTTTGTAGCGGCGGAAGAGGCTGGACACCAGCTCCTCGATGCCGGGATAGTCGCTGGAGCTCAGTGAGACCAGCGAGACCTCGCTGTAACCGCAGTTGGAGATAAGCTCGCCGGCCGTCCTGAGCACCGCTTCAGGGGGTCGTTCCCTTACGGGGCGGTAGATGTTTCCCGCCTGGCAAAAACGGCAGCCG
>JAGYOC010000037.1 GCA_018399795.1 Dehalococcoidales bacterium | reverse complement strand
GGGGGCGGAATTGCAGATGGTGGTATAGTCCTTTAGGTGGGCCGCCGGTTCCAACAGCTCGCTTGCCTGTCCGGCTAACCAGCCGATTCGCAGGCCCGGCAGACCATAGGCCTTGGAAAGGCCGGAGAGGCTGATTGCCCTCTCGTACAGGTCGCAGAAGGGGGTGCTGGAAACTTCATCGACATATTCCAGCTGCCAGTACATCTCGTCGGCCAGCAGCAGCGTTCCATTGCGTCTCAAAATGTCAGTTAAGTGCTTCTTTTCTGCTTCAGTAAAGGCCAGACCGGTTGGATTATGGGGAATATTCACAATTACCATCTTAGTTGAATCGCTTATTTCCCGTTCTAAATAGTTAAGGTCAAGCTGCCAGCGTCCCTCCCGCAGCTCTACCGGCCAGGCGCTGACTCGGCAGCCGAGGGAGCGCGGGATCTCTGTGAGGGATTGATACGCAGGGGTGGTAACAATAACATGGTCGTCTTTTGCAAGATGCGCATTGAGAAGCAGAAAAATCAATTCCTCCGGGGCGGCAAGCAACACCCCCTCCGGGGAAATCTGTGAATATAAACTGCTGACGGCTTCCCGCAGCTGAGGGGCACCCTTTGATTCGGTATAGCCCAGCTGAAGTTGCTCCAGCCTGCCGGGGGATGTGGCGCTTGTGTCGTATGACAGCAGTTCACCGACACTCATCGATTCACAGTCACTGGCGCTCATCTGATACTCGACATTGAACTCATATTTGGCAAAAAAACGCTCGAGCTTAAATGGTTCCAATTGCATGGCTATTCCTCCTGTGGGTCGGTATGTGGGTCGCTAAGTCCTAAATCGGCAGGTGTATCTATGTCAAACAGGCTGCCCGGTTCATCCACCGGCACCTCCATTACCTTCTGCCCGCTGTGGCTGCTATGATACCTAAACATCTTCTGCATATTCGCATCTGCCGGCAGGCTGCGGATACTCTTAATCACACTGTGCCGCAGCAGGACCGGATGCGCCGGTCGCTCCTGAAAGACCGGACGGATGATATCATATTCATCCGACTGAGCGGCCATTTCGGCCAGTTTGAAGTACAGCTCCTTCGGGATCTCGGGCATATCACCCAGGGAAACGAAAAACCAAGGGCTTCGAATATGGGCAGCTCCGGCTTGAATTGAGCTGAACATTCCCCGCTCATACTGGGGATTACGAATGCACTCTAGCCGTTGTGAGCTGTTGTACTCTCGTTCACATAACTTTTCAAGTTCCTCTGCCCGATGTCCGCTGACCAGTATCACCCGCTCGCAGGCGGAGAATGCGTTATCCATCGAAGCGAGTATCAGGGGGCGACCGCGGTACTCCACTAGGGCTTTCCAGGTACCCATGCGGCGGGATAAGCCCGCACTGGGAATGATACACTCATACGGTAGTACTTCCGAGGGTGATACTTGTTCTTGCATATGGGATGAGTGTAGCTTTTTTGGGCGGATTCGTACACCGGCTCAGCGCCAAAGTCGAATGCCGGCTCAGAGCGCGGCATTCACACTTTTTAAAATACATGTTTTAAAAAGAGATATATCTATTCCCAGAATCGGGGGGATTCGCTACAATACCCGCCATGATAGCCACAATAGTTAATTGTATCACAGTTATAATCGGTTCTTTGGTAGGGCTTCTGCTACGCAAAAATATGAGTCCTAAAATAAAAGAGGTTGTGTACATAGGTGCCGGTCTCATTTCTCTGGCCATTGGTATGCAGATGACCTTTGAATCACAACGGATTGTCTATATGGCTCTGGCGGTGATTCTTGGGGGTATGCTCGGTACTGCCTGGAACATAGAGGGCGGTATAATGAATTTCGGTGGATGGCTGCAGCGCACCTTTGCAAAAAATGCAGAAAGTGGTTCTAGTTTTGCCCAGGGCTTTTTAGATGCATCGGTGCTCTTTTGTGTAGGAGCTCTGACGATTGTGGGTGCTATCAAAGCTGGTGCCGAGGGAAATTACGATTTGATTTTGATGAAATCGGTGCTGGACGGGTTTATGGCGATTATGTTTACCGCCGCCATGGGAATCGGGGTGATGTTCTCGGTCATTACGATTCTTGTGTATCAGGGCGGTTTAACCCTACTGGCCGGAGTAATCGGGCCGCTTATCGGGGATCTTGGGCTGGCTGAAATTTCCGGGACCGGTGGTATTCTGATTCTAATGATAGGAATGAATCTGCTGAAACTGCATGACATAAAAACCGGTAACTTTCTGCCGGCGCTGTT
>JAGYOC010000036.1 GCA_018399795.1 Dehalococcoidales bacterium | reverse complement strand
TCTGTTCGTGGGTGGAGTCGGGCATATCGGTGATGATCTTCATAACCGTACGGGCGGGAAAGTCGGGCTGTTGGTCGCCGAAGGGGGTATCCATGGCTTCAATGGTACTACGGGGAGAGGGAGAGAGGCAAGGTTTTCTCGATACCGCAGTAGATTTGCCTTTTTTGAAAGAATTTATTACACGTTAGATTATGGCAGAAACAGAGATGACATTGGAACAGGAAGAACAGCGCCCGCTCACCACCATCACGGCAATTATGGTGGCGGTGCTGCTTATGGGAGTCGGATCGGCCCTGCAGGGAACGGCCCTGGCGATTCGGGCCGGTATTGAAGGTTTCCCCGAGGCGCTCATTGGTATAATTATGTCGGTGTACTACGCCGGGTTAGCCGTCGGCGTCTTTATTGCGGGACCGGTTATCCGCACTGTAGGCTATGTGCGATCCTTTGCCGCCTTTGCCTCGATTGCCTCGGCCTCTGCGATTTTTCACGTGATCTTAATAAACCCCTATGCCTGGATCGTGCTGCGCCTGATGCACGGCCTGTGTCTGTCGGTGATGCTGGTTGTGGTAGAGAGCTGGCTGAATGTCTCTTCAACCAGCCATAATCGAGGGCGGGTGCTCAGTGTGTACGGTATGGTCTATCACGTTTCACTGGGTCTTGGACAGCCGCTTATTGGGGTCTTTTCTCCGGCGAGTTTTGAGATATTCGGAATTACCACGGTGCTGATATCCCTCTGTCTGGTACCACTGGCACTGACCAAAGTAACGGGGACGCCCCAGGTTCGCAAGCAGAAGGCCCGGCTGGTGCAGACTTTTATGCGTTCGTCCCTGGCCGGCAGCGGGATAATGGTAAGCGGGCTCATATTTGGAGCCAGTTGGAGCCTGGTTCCACGCTATGGGCAACAGGTAGGGGTGGCTGAGGCCCAGATTGGTATTCTGATGTTGCTGGTTTCCCTGGGAACCCTCGCCTTCCAGTGGCCCCTGGGTATGATTTCCGATCGTCGTGACCGTAGAAAAGCAATTCTGCTGAGTGCGATGGTCGGGCTCGCGGCTGCACTAATGATTGCGGTGACAAAGGCGAGCGGATTTATGCTGTATCCCCTGGTCCTGCTGTTCGGTGGTTTTGCGATGCCCCTGTATTCACTGTGTATTGCCCTGATGAACGATCAGCTAAACCAGGATGAGATGGTGCATGCCGCCGGAGCGATCATTGTGTATTACGGGATAGGTTCGGCGGCGGGGCCGCTGTTAGGTGGTCTGTTTATGTCAAGCTTAGGGCCGGCGGGCTTGTTTTATTCGATGGCCCTGCCCCTGGGGCTTTACATTCTGTTTGCCCTGCTGCGGGTACGCCTGGTGCCACGCCTGCCGCGGATTCACAAGAGTTCCTTCCGCATGTATCCGCGGACCTCAGCGGCGGCTTTTCATCTGTTGCGGAGGGTGCGGCGTCCTTTGAAGAAGATGAGTGTTAAAAGGCCGGGGGTTGAATAAATACAAAATGCCATTCTATTTTTCCTGTCCTCGTTTTATGAACGGCAAAGTACCGGGTCTTCTTATCTGTTTGCACCTTCAAGGTATACTAATACGGTGTGAAGGGGCTGCCGGGATGAAACGGGTAGGCGGGGTGCTTCTTTTTTTATAAAAATATATACTCTTCGGTAGCCTGAGAGGGATGAAACCGCCGGTGTTGTTCTGCCAAAGGTGTGGTGTGAAAAAAGCAATGATGATGGTACGGTTATTGTAGAGAAGAAGGAGACGGAGAATGAGTAATACCCAGCAGCAGATTCGTG
>JAGYOC010000035.1 GCA_018399795.1 Dehalococcoidales bacterium | reverse complement strand
ATAGCGGGCATCAATTTCTTTTTCAATAGCAATAACATTCGGGCGTTTTTTGACTGGAAACATATAGTACTCCTTACGTTCAATATACTTTGATTTTTTTCTTATGGCAAACCTGAGGCTTGGGTACTATGATGGAAGTATGAAACTATCAGTACTCGTTGACAACAATACCCTTATAGACCGTTATTATCTTGGCGAACCGGGGGTCTCTTATTTTATCGAAACCGAGCAAAGTCGGGTGCTCTTCGATGTGGGTTATTCCGATGCCTTTCTGCGCAATGCCCATACCCTCGGCATTGATCTGATTCGCATCGACACTCTCGTTCTCTCCCACGGGCACATCGACCATACGGGCGGTCTCGATGTGCTGCTTAAGGAGTATATGGAGGCCCGGTTTGAGCGCCGCCGCGATAAGGTTCCCCGTCTGGTAGCTCACCCCGATGCGTTCCTTCCCAAATTTCTTGAACCCTGTTCTACCGATTCCCCGGGTATCTCTATTGGCTCAAGCCTTGGCCAGGAACTTCTTTCCCGCAGCTTTCACCTGCACAGCAGCCGAGAGCCGTTGTGGCTGGATAATCGTCTGGTATTTCTAGGTGAAATCGATCGAATTATGGATTTTGAAAAGCCCGGTCCCATAGGCTACCGGGCAGCTCGTGGTGAAGCCGGTTCCGCTGATAATGAAAGCTCCCTCCAGCCGGATGATCTCCTCGATGACACCGCTCTGGCATACCTCGCCGATGAGGGGCTGATCATCATCACCGGCTGCTCCCACGCCGGAATTTGTAACATTGTCGAAACCGCACGTCGTATTACGGGGATTGAAAGGGTAGTAGATATTATCGGGGGCTTCCATTTGCTCGATCCGCCCAAGTCCCAGCTGGATGGAACCGTGGAGTATCTGAGCAGCCTGAAGCTGCCCAGCCTGCGGGCTTGTCACTGCACGGACCTGCACAGCAAAATTGCCCTGTCCACAGTCGCTCCGCTTAAAGAGGTGGGCAGCGGACTGGTGATTGAATACTAGATCACATAGTAGGGGAGGCCGTTGCTTAGAGCCCCATCGCCGTCATCCAGCCGGAGATACCATTGAACACCATCTGCACGCCGATGGTCATGACCACCAGGCCGGTAATTCGGATGAAGGCACCGAGCACATTGTAGCGGCTAAGCAAAGCG
>JAGYOC010000034.1 GCA_018399795.1 Dehalococcoidales bacterium | reverse complement strand
GCCGCCTTGAGCTGGGAGAACAGGGCCAGTGAACAGTACCACTTTATACGGGTGCGTGAGGCGTCCTTGGTCTCCAGTGCGCCGACCGGCTCCACGGTAACATGGCCCGGCGCGGTCAGACCGCAGAGGGCTCCCTCACCCAGCGAAAAGGCATAGATGGTGGAGCAGGAGCCGCCGGTGGTACCCGTCTCCAGGCTGGAAGCCACCGCATGAGTATCCAGCACCCAGTCGCTGACGCCGATGGGGATGCCGTTATAGCGTTCCAGCATCATCCCGAATTCGTTGCGGTCGCTCTCCAGGTTGAAACCGGCCGCGCGGGTAAGCTGCTTTATCTTGCGCCGGGAGCGGTGGCTCATGAGGAGCAAATCCGGCTTGCCCCCCTTGACCGCATCGATCAGCTCATCGATTTTGGTAAGGCTAAGCGTCGCCCCGGTCGCCCCCATAGCGATAACCTGGTCGGAGGCGGTAGCGGTATCGACCAGCTTCCTGATGCCGTCGAACTGCCTGGCACTGGCAGCGCTGTCACCATAGACGAAGGTTTCCTCGAACTTGTGCCGGAGAGCTTTCGCCTTGAGCTCGATAACGGCCGCTTCCAGGTCCTGGATATTGCTGCGGGTTGCCTTCAGGAAATTATCCACGTCGGCGTCACCGCCCATTATCTTCAGGGTAGCGGTAAACTGGCTGAAGGTGGGTGTGCTTTCCGCCCAGGTATCGCCTACGTCGTAGAAATCCACGCTGGGCAGGGTATTCTCCCGGTTATAGGTCAGGCCGTTACCGACGATTTCGATAAAGGGAAGCCGCTGCAAAACTGGCGAGTCCTTGACCACGGTTTCCACAACACCCTGCAAAAGTATATCGTTGGACAGCTTGGCTGCCTCGGCAAGTGAAAGGCTCATCTGTTACTGTTACCTCCTATCGCATACTTGATTTTCTCCACCGGTGTGAGGGATGACAGGTCCGGTGCGGTCCTGGGCGGCGCCCCGGCCGGCACCCTGTCTTCGGCCATGCCGGATTCCAGTGATTTTCTCACCAACTCGACTACCCCCTTCGCCTTTTCCAGGGAAGCGTTCACCTCGTCCACCGTCTCTCCACCGACCAGTTCGAGTGTCAGGCCGGGGTTGGCCCGGACAACCTCCTCCCGGTAGGCATTTACCGCCCTGGCAAGGTTCTCGTTAAGGGTGGCAGTGCTCTCGTTGAGCCTTTCAACCTCGGCATTCCTCTCGGTAAGCTCAACCCTGGCTCTCTCCATCTCATCCTTTACCGGACCAAAGGCGGCATCCCTCTCGGCGATTTTGGCCTTCGTCTCCTCGAGCCCCCTGTCACCGGACTCCTTTTCCTCTTTCAAACTCCTATTTTCTTCCTGCAACTGCCTGATTTCGTCCTCTTCCAATTTCTCGCTCCTTTTTTATTATTTCTCGAGCACTTCCCCTGCTTCCCCGGCAGCGTTATCCCTCTCTCTCGTTCCGCCGCGGGAGGTGCGCCCGTTTATATCGCGGTTCATCCTGAGTATCGTTTCCCGCTCGGATAGCCAGCTACGGAACTCAGCCTCGGGGTCCCTGATGCCGAGGTTCTCCATTGCATGGCGCCGGGAATGAATGCCGGTCTGCACCAGCGTCTGCTCGTTGGCTACCTGCCGCTGGGTATCCTGAGGCAGAACCGGCCCCCAGACCACGCGCGACGTGACATCGCCGAAGTCCTGCCCCCCGAATCGCTGCAAAAGATTCAGTATCATGTCGCTGCGCCTCTTATAGACGGCGTCCCGGATTATCCTCTTGCGCCTCACCTTCTGCAGAAGAGGATGCAGCTCGATCTCCAGGGCAACGCCGGAAAGGTCCCGCTCCACTCCGCCGAAAGATGCCCTCGGCGACTCGGCGATATCGTGCAGGCTGCGGTAGAGAAGGTTGATGTATTCCAGGTGCATCTGCACCCCGCCTCCCTGCAGCAGGTCGAGGAGATACGCCTTGGCATCCTCGGGGATATTCCACACCGCACCGGGCCTGACAGCGATATCCTCGCTTTCCTCGATGTTTTCCAGGACAGCTATGGGGTTGCCGGATAGCTCCAGTATGCGGGACAGCTGGCTCATCGCCCGGTTCAGCTCCCTCTGGCTTCCCCTGACAGCCTCTATATCCGATACACCCCAGAAGCGTTTCGGCTCCCTCAGGTTGGGGTAGATGATAAAGGGGATAAAGGCGTAGGGATTGGCTCTCCTCTCCACCGGCTCGTTATCCAGCCAGAGCTCGAATTCGGCTGCCGTCCATACCTCGCACACAGTAGCCGAACTGCTTTTCGTGCCAAGCCCATAGAGCATCTCCACCTCTTCGCCGCTGAGCTCGTACCGGGAGGCAACCCGCCACAGCCGCGAGATATCATCGCCAATCCACCAGGCATATATCCCCTGCACGTCGGGAGCGGTAATGCGCACCCTCTTTTCCAGAACATCCCACGTTACCTTGTAGCAGGCATCACCCAGTACGGCACAGTCTACCTCGGTATCGAAGTCAAGCTGCGCGAGGGCGTTTTCCTCGTATACCCGGTAGAGGGCAGCCTCGGCATCACGCGCCTTTTGCCGTCCTCCGTCACCATCTTCAGCGGGGTCAACCGCAAAGCCGATACCGCTCATCAGGTAGCTGGTAACCTTGTCCACCAGGGTGCGGGCGTAGTTGAAGGTAAGCCGTTTTTCACCCCTTGCCGCCCTTCCCTCCCACTGCCTGCCGTGGTAGAAATCGAGCAGTTCCCGGTATCCCCGGATACGGTCCCGGTCCATGCGGGCAATGCGGGCGGTTATGTTACTACTGTCCGTCATCGCCCGCCCTCTTCAATGCCCTCTGTACCGTGCGCCGGCTCACGGCGAACATCCCGGCCAGTTCGGCTATGCCCTTTTTCTCCTCGGTGAATATCCGTACCATCTCCCTGTCCCTCATCTTCCTGTTATGACCCTGCTTCCCGCCCGGCTCGTCGTAGATACACCGTTCAAAGGGGCAGTTCAGGCAGGAGGGGGCATACTGGCAGCCGTCATCGTGATACTGGCAGTACTCGGGGAGGTCGTCCTTTTCCTCGGCATCCTCTTCTCCGCTCCCATTGCTTTCATCAAAACTTTCTCGCTTTTCATCATCTCCGCGCATCATTCCCTCCCGAAATATGCTGAACGGAACTAAATTAGCACAATTGTTCTAATCCCGTCAATGGATCGCTGTCATCAATATTCACCTCTTGACAAATACAGCCTACAGTTTTACTATTGCTTTAATAAAGTCATATGTCTCCTTAATGCGATGCTTGAAGACTACTGTAATGTTATTGAAGCCGGGCGCCGTCTCAACATCCACCCGGAGACGGTGAAGAGGCTATGCCGCCAGGGTGACCTGCCGGCATCAAAGCTGCACAACACCTGGCTGATAAAGAAGGATATCCTGGATAACTTCGCCGCCACCTATATTCCGAAGCCCGGCGCCAGGAGAAGACTGCTCAAATAGTACGAGGAGGGGATGGTGTTATAATGAAAACGAACAATGTTCTGCGCAGTATAGCCGTTGCATCCATCGCTGCCACGGCGGTGACCCTGATACCGGCCACGCCGGCCCTGGCACAACCGGAAATCACCCTTTCCCCCACTTCCGGCTCCATAGGAACCGAGGTCACCGTCAGCGGCACAGATTTCGACTCGTTCAAGAATACCGGACTGGTTATCACCTTTGACAACGTCGAGATTGATACCAGCCCGCTGACCATTCCCGAAAGCGGCGACTTCACCACCACCTTTGTCGTCCCCGACGGCGCCGACCCGGGCACGAATCACGTCAAGGCGGAAACAACGCTGGGGGGAATGATACAGAAATCTTTCGTCGTCACGGCACCGGAAATAGAGATCAACACCGAGGAGGGCACGGTGGGTACGGAGGTCGATGTGGAGGGAGAGGGCTTCTATGCCCGTGGCGAGGTGGATGTCTATTAC
>JAGYOC010000033.1 GCA_018399795.1 Dehalococcoidales bacterium | reverse complement strand
AAAGCGCTGATTACATCAAAGTGATAGTCCCCCTCCTTATCGTACAGAACCGCCTTTTTTTGGATACTCTGCTCGGCGGAGTCCATACTGATGTAGATATACTCGCCATTGGAGGGAGGAAAGCTGTCGGGGGTGGTCTCGATGGCCAGTTCCAGGGCATTCAGCAGGCTGCGGGCATCTCCGTCGGCTATCTGTACCAAATGCTCCAGAGCTCCCTCTTCGAACTCTATTGTATAGTTTCCATACCCCCGTTCATGGTCCTGCAGTGCCTGTTGGGCTATCTTTAAAAGGTCCTCTGTCCTCAGAGGCTTGAGCTGGAAAATACGGCTGCGGCTTACCAGTGCCGAGTTCACTTCAAAATAGGGGTTTTGAGTAGTGGCTCCGATTAGTACTACCGTACCGTTTTCCACCCACGGCAGCAGTGCATCCTGTTGGGCCTTGTTCCAGCGGTGGACCTCGTCAATAAATAGTATGGTCCGCTTTCCGTAGAGATCACGTTTTTCACGGGCGGTTTTAATTGCCTCCCGCAGATCCTTTACTCCGGTAAGCACGGCATTTAAGGCGGAGAAGGCGCTTTTGGAGCTACGCGCGATAACTTTCGCCAGAGCGGTTTTACCGGTGCCCGGAGGCCCGTAGAAAATCAGGGAGGAGAGACGGTCGGCCTGAATGACACGCCGTAGAAGCCGGCCGGGGCCGACTATGTGTTCCTGGCCTATGTATTCATCCAGCGAACGGGGGCTCATTCGATAGGCAAGGGGTTGATTACGCTGATCTGTCTGCGAAGAAAAGAGGTCGTCACTCATAATATTGATGTAGTATACAGGAGAGTCTGCAGTTTATGAAATACTAATATGGCTTGACCTTTTGGTACTTTAGTGCGATTTTTTAGTAAACTATAGACATTCTAAGGAGAGTTCAATGGCACAAAGCAGAGCAGAGTTTTTAAGTATACCCCGGGTACGGGAACGAAATATATTACGAAACGTCTATTTGTGGATGACCGGGGGCTTAGCTCTAACCGGGGTA
>JAGYOC010000032.1 GCA_018399795.1 Dehalococcoidales bacterium | reverse complement strand
CTCTGATCGAGTTTTACTATACTCTTAAGTTCATTTTCATTGATTATATATATAGGTTCCATACCCATCTCCTCTAGTGCACATGCTTGTGCAGTACCTGTAAAAATGCGGCCGGATCAACACTGCTGCCGCTGATTACCGCCGCTACCCGTTTATCGGCAGGCTCTACTTTTCCGCTTTGGAGTGCAGCTATCCCTACGGCAGAGGCGCCTTCAATTACCAAGCTGTGCTGGATATACGCATACACCATGGCCTTTTCTATCTCTTCCTCATCAATGACCACATGCTGGTCAACATATTTCTGTATCAACGGCAGGGTATAATGGTTTTCACGACCGATACCCCCTAAAAGAGAGTCGGCAAGGGTGTCCTTTTCTTCTACCGCTACCGGGTGACCGACCTTCACGCTCTCGAGCATAGCCGGTGATCGGGAAATCGACACGCCCACCACCGTAATACCCGGATTGATCGATTTTGCAGCCATGGCAATACCGGCCAGCAGACCGCCACCGGAGAGCGGTACCAGCAGCATATCCAGGTCGGGCCGACGGCGCAGCATCTCCAGGGCAATGGTTCCCTGACCGGAGACAATCGCCGGGTCGTCAAAGGGAACCACCGGAACCATGCCGCGCGACTCCATCAGCCGGTAGTAGTGTTCTTCCGCCTCATCCTGGCTGTGTCCCTTTACCTCTACCTCCGCACCGAGTTCACGAATCTTCTGTACCCGGTAGGCCGGTACATGCTCGGACAGACACACCACCGCTTTAATGCCGGTCTTTCCCGATACAAAAGAGACCGCCTTCCCGTGGTTGCCCGTGGAAAAAGTAATAACTCCCCGGCGCCGGTCTTCATCGGAGAGCCATAGTATCTTGTTCGCCGCACCCCGGACCTTAAAGGCTCCGGTGTTCTGCAGCGACTCAAGCTTTAAAAGCACCTCTGCAGCCCCGCTTTCGCGGGCTGCTGCAGGGGAGTCTATGAGGGGAGTTTCCCAAATCACATCCTCGATTCGCTTCTGAGCTTCAAATACCGAGTGTAAACCGGGCAGGTCGTGAGCAGTACTCTCGTGAGACTTACTCTTTTCATCCATCCCCGCCCCCTATTTGGTGAAAAGCTGAATCGGGTAGTTGAATAGGCTCACGTTACCGTCGTCGGTAAGATAGATACTGGCATCAATTTCAAAACCAACATCCTCATACCAGATACCAGGTATCAAGTGCAGGGCCATATTCTTCTTCAACACGGTTTTATCACCGGGTCGCAAACTGATAGTCTGTTCGCCCCAGTCGGGGGGGTAATTAAGACCAATCGAATATCCAAGGCGCGACTCTTTTACTACAGTAGAGTGGGAGATAGCATCCCGCCATTTTGCCTCTACATCTTCAGCGGTTATTCCAGGCTTAACAAAATCAAGGGTCTTCTGAAGACCGTCCATCACGACCTCGGCGGTATCTTTCATCAACTGCGGAGGGTTCTGGCCCAAGAAGATGGTTCGCGCGATCGGTGAGTGATAGTGGCGATACACCCCGCTGAGCTCCAGCAGGACAGCCTCGTCGCTCTTAAACTTTCGCTCCGACCAGGTGAGGTGCGGGGCCTTTGTCGCCTCACCGGCCATCATGAGCGGAACAATCGAAGGATAGTCGCCGGCATGACCGTCGGCCCCCTGATACTGCACCCGTACAATCTCCGCCGCTGCGTCACACTCCCGCACTCCGACATTGATGTTTTCAATGGCCGCATCCATTACCTTCTCGGCTATCTTTCCAGCCCGCATCATGAACTCAAGCTCTTTGTCCGACTTAATTGCCCGTACCCAGTTTACCAGCACGTCTCCGTCTACAAATTTTGCGTTCGGGAGGTCTTTTTCAAGCTCCACAAAGGAGCGATGGGTAAAGTAAAATTGATCCATCTCAACACCGATAGAACCTTTATCCCACCCCTTCTCTTTAATAACATCGGCTACAAAGTTCATCGGGTGCCGCTCGGTGGAGTGAACATAGTGATCGGCATACTGTCGAATGTTCTCATGGTTCAGATGGGTGGACATCTTGGCACCATTGGCATCCATTCCGCGCCCCAACCACATCGGCTCTTCCTGATTCAGAGAAACCAGCACACACTGGTGCACATAAAAACTCCAACCGTCGTACCCGGTAAGATAATTCATGTTCGCAGGCTGGCTCACCACTAGCAGTTCGATTCCCCTGGCCTGCATGGCCTCTTTCGTCTTTTTTACGCGTTCCTTGTATTCTGTTTGATCAAAAACCGGCATAATGCCTCCTTCGTCAATCTTTTGTGAGTATTTTGAAAGAATCTCAATGAATAATAAGTTAACGGCTACATAAAGCCTGAAAACTTCCGTTTTACAACTGCTGAAAACACATAATCGATCATAGTAACGTAATCGAAGACCGGCAGCCCCGTTGCTTCCTGTACAGCAGCGCCATACGGGGGAAGCAGGCTGCACTCCAATAGCAGCAGTTTTATATTAGGCTGCGCCTCGATCATCAGGTTCGCAGTTTCCACTACCTCTGCTTCAACTGCCCTTGTATCTATAGTGCCATTTTCTTCGAACACGGAACCATAGAATGACGGGCAGGCCTCTAAACCGCGAATTACCAGGTCTTCACCGGGGGTAATTCCCACCCCCCTGAGCACTGAATCATCCAGCGATTTTGAATTCGCCGTAATGATACCGATCTGTCCACTGGGTTTTAGGAGAGTACGCATAAACGGAATTTGAGCCAGACTCGAAAGAAACACCGGCACATTCACCTCAGATGCGATCCTATCCTGGTAAAGGGCCATAAAACCGCAGTCTCCGGTTATTGCACGCACCCCTTCAGACTGCAAAGACTTTGCAGCCTGAATAAGGTCGTCCACCAGGGACATATCGTGGGCCATGATCCGCTCTACAGTAAAACCGGGTACCCGCTGAAAACGCACCGGATAGTTGTAACTGGTGGCATTTGCCGTATCGCCGGGAACAAAGGGTACATAGTTCTCCAACAGCAGTATTCCGATTGCTTCGCCGTAGCTGACCTGTCCTGGTTTTACCTGGTAACTCATAGCTCTACCCATCGTGGATCACTTAGCAAAAGAGGCGTTGGGCAGCCACAATGCTATCTCCGGAAAAATAATAATAAGTACCGTTGCCAGCATCAGCATCAGGATAAAAGGCGGAGTATGCCTGATAACCTCCCAATAGGGCCGCCGGAATATGAGCTGCGCAGTGAAAATATCACAGCCGAAGGGGGGAGTAGCCGAACCAACAGCAGCTTGCAAAGTTACCAGAACACCCAAAAAGACGGGATCTACACCGGTTTTCAGCACGTAGGGAGCAAAAATCGGAGTAAGAATATAGATAGCAACAATGGGGTCGACAAACATACAGGCGACAAAATAGGAGATAACCACTAGTATGATGACCCAAAGCTGAGTCGGATCGGGTCCGATGATGCCCGGCATGATCATCTGGGGCAGCCGCACAAAACTGAGGTACCAGCTGAGCGCCTGTCCGGCGCCTACCAGAATAAAAACCACTCCGGTTATAATACCGGTATCCAAAAAGGCGTTAATCAGTTTTTTGATTGTCATAGTACGGTAGATGAGTACCTCGAGAAAAAGTGCATAGGCAACCGCCGCCGCGGCGGCTTCAGTCGGGCTGAAAATACCGGAGTAGATACCGCCGACGATAATCAGGGGAAAGCCGAGAACCATAACTCCTTCCTTCATGGCGGTCCTTCTCTCTGCCCAGCTCGACTTGGGTAACACCCCAACTTTCTTTATCTTGGAGTAAAAAAAGGAATAGATTGAAAACATAAACAGGATCATTATTCCTGGAACAATTCCGGCAAGGAAGAGCTGTCCGATTGAAGTACTGGTTACAACGCCGTACACGATAAAACCTATACTGGGGGGAATTAAAAAAGCGATATCACTGGCGTTGATGATCAATCCCAGGGTGAAGGGGCTGTTGTAGCCGGCTTTCAACAGCATCGGCCGCATAGTCCCGCCGATAGCTGCAACAGTAGCCTGGGTCGAACCGGAAACCGCTCCGAACAGGGTACAGGAGGCACTGGTAGTAATCGCAAGACCTCCGGGGATATGACCCAAGAAAGTCTTCACCATATTGATAAGCCTAGGTGCCGAATGCCCGGAAGTCATGATGCTCGCCCCCAGAATAAACATCGGGACAGCCACCAGGGCAGGCGGTGTCATTCCGGTCACCATCTGCTGCACGACAACTGAAAAGTTAAAACTTGGAAATGCTAAATTAAGATGCAGTATCAGCGAACCCAGGAGTACCACCATGAAGGGAAATCCCAGGAGCAGCATACTGATCATACTTACCCATAAAACAGTCATTATTACTCTCCTCTCTCTTTGCTAATAACCTATGTTGACCTCGTCCTCGTACTCACTCTGCTGATCAGCGGAGAGCCAGACATCCTTCTCGACAATATTCTTGATAATGGTCCGTATATACTGAATACCCGCCGCGGCGAATCCAATTGGTACAATCACGTTGTGAGTCCAAAACGGCATCTGGAGCGCCGCAGTCCTCTGTCCCAACATCTGCATCTGGGCAACGTAGAGGTAACTGTAGTAGGCCATCATAAACATTACGATTACATTCACACCGGAAATAATAAAAATAAATATTTTCTCCATCTTGGGCGGCATCAGATCTAGAAAGGCGCCCATTCGTATATGCCTGGCTTTGCGGGCCGCATAACTCACCCCAACCATCGTCACCAAAATGATGAGCAATTTTGACAATTCATCGGCATAGTAAATACTCTGAAAAAACGACCGGGCAATCACGTTGGCAATCAGCAACGCAGTCAAAGCTGCAGTGCCGCCTGCCAATATGGTAACCTCGGTCCAGTCAACCATGAGTCCAATGTATTTTCCTATGCGCTTCGAACTTTCTTTTAGTTTTTCTGTTCCTTCTTCTTTACTCATAACATCACCTTTTTAAGGGATAAGGGGACCCCCCGGGACCTTAGTCCCGGGAAATCCACACTCATACTTTAGTCCACTCCGAGAGCGGCTTTAGCGTCCTCAATATCCTCGAGGAGGATCTCAAGTGCTTCTACGGCACCCTCACCGGCGATACCGGGATATTCTTCTTCCCATACCACCTGGGCCATTTCACTAGCCTTTTCAACTTCTGCTGCGTCCCATTCGGTCCACTCCATTTCGGGTTTCTCTTCTTCGATCTTAGCTCGGTCGCTGGCATTTCGCTCGTTGATCCAGTCCGCAGCCTCGGTAATGTGACTGTAGAAGTATTCCTTCATCATCTGCTGGTAGTCTTCCGGCAGACTGTCGTAGTGCTGCATGTTTACTACAGGAATTCCCAAGAAGGGTTCGGCCCACATCTGGGTGAAGTAATTCGTTACTTCGTAGAACTTCATACTGTAGTTGGCGAACATCGGCTGAATCTGAGCATCAATCAAACCGGTCTGCAGTGCGCTGTAGATCTCTCCATAGCCCATCGGGGTGGGGCTCATACC
>JAGYOC010000031.1 GCA_018399795.1 Dehalococcoidales bacterium | reverse complement strand
GATAAAGCAGCTTACCGCCCGACTGCAGGAGAAGGATGTGAAATTTGCTCTGAGGGAGGAGATGCACGGGATTTCCGAAGCGGAGCACGTAATTCACACCGATAAACGCACTATTGGATTTAAGTCGCTTATTATCGCTCCCGGACGGCAGGGCTTCCGCTTTCTGCAGAAGATTATGGATGACTTGAATGTGTCCTATGTCGACCATATTGTAGATATCGGGCTGCGGATAGAAACCCGGGTTGAGCACTACCCGATAGTTACCGACTATTACGACCCGAAGTTTATGTTTCCCGGTAAAGTACGGACTTTCTGTACGAATAGCGGGAATGCGTATGTAGTCCAGGAGCGCTATCACACTCAGCATAAGGATGTGTATCACTCGGTAAATGGACATGCCTACTCAAAAAAGAGAGGCAGCGGGAACGGGCTTGCTAATTTTGCTATGTTAAAGACAGTGAGACTGACTGAGCCCCTGGCCAGTGGTCAGCAGTTTGCCGAAATTCTTGGTATGCAGGCGGATGTGCTGGGTGGCGGGCGCCCGCTGATGCAGCGGGTTGGAGATTTTCGGCTGGGGAAACGCTCGAAAGAGAGTACCTTCAACGATGATCTGTACGACTATCAGCCAACCCTGAAAACAGCCTGTCCCGGAGATATAAGCCTTGCAATGCCCTCTAAGATTCTGCGCGGCATATGGAAGTCGATGAAGCAGCTGGATACTATTATTCCGGGCATACTACATCCCAGCACCATTATGTACTACCCCGAGATAAAACTGTATGCCAATAAGCCCCAGTATATGGATAAGCATTTTCAGGTAGTAAAGGATGTGTATTTTGCCGGCGACGGGGCCGGGACCAGCCGCGGCATCACCGCTGCCTGGGCCAGCGGGATTCGGGTTGCCGAAGGTATTCTGAGTAAATAACTATACATTAAAGAGCTATTAGAATTATTCGACAAAAACTCAGAGTATGTTATACTGAATGTATGCAAACTGTATTTGGACCTGTTCCTTCCCGGAGATTGGGAAGAAGTATTGGAATAAACAATATTCCCCCTAAAGTGTGTTCATATTCGTGTATATACTGCCAGCTGGGCCGTGCCCTGGATATGCGGTATGAACGAACCGACTTTTATAACCCCCACGATATAGTGCAGGCAGTTGCCTCTAAGCTTGATGAGGTGCGCAAGAACGGCGGTGAGGTAGATTATCTTACCTTTGTTCCGGACGGTGAGCCGACTCTGGATCTTCATCTTGGGGAAGAAATTGCGGCCGTGAAGCAGCTCGGAGTTCCGGTGGCACTGATCAGTAACGCCTCATTGATGGGGCAGCCAGATCTGCATGAAGAGCTATCCCAGTTGGACTGGATTTCCCTAAAAATCGACAGTGTGAACGAAGCTACCTGGCGGAAGGTGGACCGACCACACAAGGGTATTCAATTTGCAAAGATGCTGGAGGGAATTGCCAGGTTCGCCGAAACTTTTCCGGGTAAGTTGACTACGGAATCTATGCTGATTTCCGGCTTTAACGATACCGAAGAAGAGCTTGAGGTAACCGGGCGCTTTCTGGAGCGGCTAGAGCCTGCCACCTCGTATATTTCAATTCCCACCCGGCCGCCTGCCGAAAAATGGGCTCTTCCGGCGGATGAGCTTGCCTTGGCACGTGCCTACAGTAATTTTGCCTCACGGGTCGCCCGTGTAGAGCACCTCATCGGTTACGAAGGCAATGACTTTGCCTTTTCCGGCAATGCGTACGACGACATCCTCAGTATAACCGCAGTACACCCAATGCGGAATGATGCGGTAGAGAAACTGCTTGAGCAGGATGCTGCGGATGAACAGGTACTTGAACAGCTTCTGTCCGAGGGCCGGATTATTTCCGCCGACTACCATGGTCACACTTACTATGTGCGAAAGTTCCGTGAAAAGCAGATGGGGTAAACTATTTTTTACCGTACTCTGTGGCCAGGTCGATATATTCGGCGGCATTGCGCCCAATAGCATCTACTTCCTCCTGGCTAAGTTCGCGGGCTACTTTGGCCGGAGAGCCGATCAGCAGTGAGCGAGGAGGAAATTTTTTGTGTTGAGTCACAAGTGCCCCGGCTCCTACAATACTTTCTTCTCCGATTTCCGCCCCGTCGAGCACTATGGCTCCCATTCCGATTAGGCAGTTGTCGCCAATACTGCAGGCGTGGATGATTGCATTATGGCCTATAGTCACATTATCTCCGATTTTAACCGGAAGGTCATCCGCCACATGTAACACCGTATTGTCCTGCACGTTGCTGCCTTTTCCAATGTATACCGGAGCCAGATCACCGCGAACTGAAACATGAAACCAGAATGAACTGTCATCCTCGGCATAGACTTCTCCGGCAATTTCTGCACTCTCGGCCACAAAGGCGGCCTTTTTTAGATCCGGTGTGTGTTCCTTATAAGTGTAAACCATAGTGATGCTCCTTCTTAGTATTTTTTTCTTTTGGCTTGACAGTGTGCACTGTAATATACAAAATAACTAAAACCTTGTGGAGAGAAAAGAATGAAAATTTTAATAGCTCCGGATTCCTTTAAGGGCAGTAACAGTAGTTTAAAAGTTGCGGAAGCGATCGAAGAAGGCGTGAGTCGTGTGTTTCCTGAGGCCGTGGTGGAAAAGGTCCCCATTGGCGATGGCGGCGAAGGAACAGTAGATGCCCTGGTTGAAGCAAATGAGGGCGAGATAGTCTCGCTTCAAGTGGACGGACCCTTAGGCCATCCGGTAGATGCTTTTTACGGGATCGTGGATGAGGGAACAGCGGTAATAGAGATGGCCGCCGCCTCGGGCTTAGATCTGCTGCCGGAACAGCAGCGTGATGTTCTCCGCGCTTCCACTTATGGAACCGGCCAGCTTATTATGC
>JAGYOC010000030.1 GCA_018399795.1 Dehalococcoidales bacterium | reverse complement strand
GTTTTCATCTGCAACCCCGCTAATCCTTCCGGACAGTATCTCAGCCGGCGGCAGGTGGAGCACATCTTGGAAGCCTCTCCGCGGAGCCTGGTAGTGCTGGATGAGTCCTATACCGCCTTTACCGAGGGCAGGTGGGACTCCGGGGAACTGCTGTCACGGGGCAATGTTGTGATTATTCGTTCGATGACCAAGGACTATGCCCTGGCCGGCCTGAGGCTGGGCTACGCTCTGACGAATGAAGAGGTGATAACCGACCTGCGGAGGGTTTGTCCCCCCTGGAATGTCAACGCCATAGCCCAGCGGGCCGGGGTTGTTGCACTTGAGGACGGCGAGTACCTGAGAAATTGTGAGAAAAAGATAAGAGAGGCAAAGCATCTTCTGATGGAGGGCTTCAGCCGGCTGGGATATACCGTACTGCCTTCGAGTACCAACTTCTTCCTGGTCAGGGTTGGCGATGCCGGGCGCTTCCGCCTTCAGCTTCTCAAGGAGGGCATAGTTGTCCGTGACTGTGCATCCTTCGGTCTGCCCCGGTATGTACGTATCGCTGCGCTCAAGATTCCGCAGTGCCGGAGGCTGCTTGCGGTGGTAAAGAGATTAATGAATGAAGGGTTGTTAAATCTGCCCGTATAGAAGTTACCCCCTTTATTGATACAGGCGGGGGTTTTGCTATGAAGCTAATGTCTGGAGGAGGTTACTATGGAATCCGTATTTACTTCCTGGAGTGGTGGCAAGGACTGCTGTTTTGCCTGTTACCGCGCTCTGGAGCAGGGGATGGACGTCCGATACCTCGCCAATATGGTCTCCGGTGGTGGCAGGCGTTCCTACAGTCATGGCCTGTCCCCGCAGGTACTTGAAGCGCAGGCGGAGGCTATAGGAATCCCGCTTGTCCAGCAGCGGGCGCGGCGAAATAGCTACGAGAAGGAATTCAAAAAGATGCTCCGCTCTTTCAGGGAAGAGGGTATCACCGGCGGCGTCTTCGGCGATATCGACCTTGACGAGCATCGCCATTGGATTGAGCGGGTTTGTGGTGATGTGGCTGTTACCCCCTATCTCCCCCTCTGGGGTAGGAAGCAGATGGAGATAATGGAGGAATTTATCGGTCTTGGCTTTAACGCCATCGTGGTAACTGCCAGAGCGGAACTGTTCGGCCGGGAATGGCTGGGGCACAGATTGGACCGTGAGTTCATCGACTATGTGGATACGCTCAGCGGGAGCAAAGATGTTACCCCCTGTGGCGAGGCTGGCGAGTACCATACCCTGGTCGTGGATGGCCCCATCTTTAAAAAACGGCTTGACGTAATCCGCTCGAAGAGGATACAGCGGGACGGGCGCTGGTTCCTCTCTATCCTGGAGGCAGTACCCGTGGAAAAGAGGGTTTGATATTGCACTCGTTCAGGATTCTATTGAGCCTCTCCGGACCAGTTTCTGGGTTAAGGTTCTGCGCTGTAGCTCACTCCTTGGGCTTGTTATAATTTGTAAAGGAGCCCATACCAGTGCCGCAGTTTGCCACGAGGGGACGTGATATATCCGGAAAAACCTTGGGGAAATCTTCTCGGACGAGGTTATGGTGAGGTGCCGGTGTAGTGCGGTGAAAAGGTATAGCAGGAGAAAGCACCATCCTGCATCGACAGGTGTACCGCCGCCCGACAGTGCCTGCGTGAAGAAAGGGGGCGACAGCTCAAGGGAAAGGATTAAACGGCTTCGCTGGCGAGGTGAAATTGAATGAAATGGTGTCGAGGATGGGCACTAACACTGCTAGAGCAAGCGGGTTTTTTCCGAGGTATGATATCCGACAGAGCAGTCGCTAATCTATATCTACATACCCGAAAAGTCGGGATGGCTTTGGCTTAACCTTGATGCTGTCGGTAGCCACGTCTTCATGGTATGCCGTGGTGATATAAGGGGTATTGCTTGTCCTGTCCACGCCGAAGATATACTTTACTGGCCGTGCGGCTGTGTCTTCACCGTATCTGACATTATTTTCTCTGCAACCTATGGTTCTTGCTGATCTCATAATACCCCTTCTTCCTTTTCATCAACCCTCAATATTTATAACGCTGTTTTTAACAAAAGGTTAGCTCGACCGATGGTACTACTTTGAGCCGGCGTGAAAGCTAACCGGAAAGTTCAAAACGGGCGTATTTATGTTATATTAAATGACGAGCTTCAATATTGTTGCCAGCGGTGGAGGCAGTCAATGGATGACCGGGAAAGAGAACAGATACAGGATATCCTCGATTATCACAACAGTAAATACGGGGTAAGAATAAGGGGGCAGGACTTCGGAGATATACCCGGATGCAGGTGATCAGCCCGTCTGGGATTGGGTATGCAGTTATGCCGATTCCGGTGACGAGGTCGCCGTGGTCGTGAAAAGGCTCAGCGTAGGGGCGCCTGGGGATGCGGCGGATATCGTCAGGGTCATCCTGAGCGAACTGGAAGATAGCATGGCTGGGAAACTAAGCGGCACCTTTAAACTGGATTTGGAGATACCTGCCGACTATAGCTTTCCCAGGAAGAAGGACAGGCTCCAGTGGAACAGGATACACGAGTTTCGCAACATGATGGCCTCCGTCATCTATGATAAGGCACCGACGTTACGACTTGAGGAAAAGCGGGACCTTACCACCCTGATAACCGGCAAGCTGTCCTTCGCCTTGCCGGTGAATTACCACTGCCGGCTGGAGAAAACTGATTACAGCGGTAGCGCCGTCACTGCTACACCCGTTGAAAATAGAGGGTTTATCGCTCTTGGTCCCGAAGGATCCGAGGCCGATGAGCTCGAGCGCCTGGTAAGGGAAGCCAACGAGCAGCTCAAAAAGGCTGGCTTAAGGCATAAATGGCTGGTGGTTAATACCGGGGCCGACCGGGTGGTGGAAGCGAAGGCTGTAGAGGAAGTACTGGCTAAGATGGATACCGGGAATACCTCCGAAATAACGCGTTTCTACTGCCTCGGCGGTGGGGAAGTAACTGAAATATCACTGCCCTCAAGGGGGAGCGAATTATAGCAGCCTGTGGCATTCAGCGATTTCGGCTGGCTATGGCGTATATCTCCACCCTGACACCGGCGGGGAGTCTTCTGGCCTGGATGGCGGTTCGCGCCGGTGGGGAAAAGGGAAAGTATTCGGCATATACCCTGTTTAAATTGGTAAAATTGTCCATGCTGGCCAGGTAGCAGTTCACTTTCAGGACGTATTCCATCCGGTAGGTGGAATTCTCAATGGTGGCTTGTAGCTTGTTGAGGGTGAGACTGGCTTCAGCCTCGATTGCCCCCGCATGATGGAGCCGCTTGCTGCATCTGCTGGTACCTGGCCCGGGGTGTAGAGGATAGCTAAATATTATCGCCTGGGATTAGGGATCTTTGGGATTCGGAGCTCCCCGGTATGAAACACCTGTTTGTTCATGGCTCTCGCTGGTGCCCCCAAGGGAATTCGAATCCCTGTTGCCGGCTTGAAAGGCCGGTGTCC
>JAGYOC010000029.1 GCA_018399795.1 Dehalococcoidales bacterium | reverse complement strand
ACGGTACCGGGCACCGTCGAAAGCATGATGGCAGCCTCCGGCTTTTTAATGCTAAAACACGGCTACCGCTTTTCCCTGGGCAACGGGGATAACAGCCCGGTGTTCGGAATAGAGCTCGGGGCGGGTATAGCTGCCGGCGGTGCCGACCTTATAATTACCAATAATGAGGATGAGTATGAAAGCAACCTGGTAGATGATCTCGCTGATGAACCTGTAGGACCGATATTCGAGCTCGGACTCGAAGGCGGCCTGCCTGTGGGGAAAGATCTCAGATTTGTGACTCGCTTGGGTATTACAGTGCTGCCAGTACCATCATTAGATTCAGAAAAGTATGGGGAAATGTCGCCGCCACGGATTGGTCTACGCGGCGGCCTTACCTGGAATCACTAGTAAGGCTGGTTGGTAAGCAAAGCTGACCCATCACATAATAAGGTCTTTAGACGCCTTTAGTGATGGGTCTGTCTTTGCTATTTATTGCTATTTATTCCGGTGAAACTTTCATTTCTTATTCTTGTTTTGCAAGGCGTAATTCATTTTTCTTATCACCGACAATCATAAATCCACAGAGCCCTTCATCGCAGAAAGCGAGGTCGAGGGTTATGAGTTCTCCGGTATCGAGGACCTCGCCAAAGGGAATAGAGAACCTGTCGTTTACATATTCGTAGTCAAGCTCTTCGAATTTTTCCCCTTCCCCGCCTTCATAGACGTTGGCAAGATAGATGAGGTAGGAAGAGCCGCTGCGCTCGAGAATCAAACCGGTTACATCCTCGGGAAACATGAGATTTTCCTCCTTCCCTCCGCCGTTATGAGAAACTGCGTACACCCCGGCGTGTCCCGCCGGAATAGGAGTCAAAGCTCCGCCGCTTTTAGAGCCGGATGAACCGGAGGAGTCACCGGAACCACTGAGGCTTTCAGACAGAGTGCTGCAGCCTGCCATGAGCACCAGGGCGATGAGAATAAGAGAAAAAATCGTCTTCTTCATAGTTTACTCCTTGGGACCATTTATTTATTTCTTACTAGCAGTATATCACGGTTTTTAAAAAGAGCAGGCGGCTAACCTCAGTGGCTGTCCTGAAACAGCCACTGTCTGTGGGGGGAGCGGAAGGCCCGCTTTTTAGCCAGCAGGATAAAGCCGATTATCCCCAGCAGAAAATAGGCAAGGGCGATGCCCAGGGCGACCCAGAAATAGAGGGGGTTACCCGTGGTGTAGCTGTAGGCGGGCAGGTTGATTGCCAGGATAAAGGGAATCAGGATGACAAAGACCACGGCTGCCGAGAACATGTAGTCCGCGGCCGCGGGGGTTTCGAAGTCCGGGTCGATCACCCGCAGCAGGGCCAGGCCGGTGGGCATGGTGCCGGTGACACCACCGAAGATAATCATAAGGCGGTCGAAACGGTTGTCGTCAAATATGCGGGAACAGAGATAGGGGACGGTCAGCAGTACCAGGGCGCCGCCGACAAGGCTCATGACGGTGATGGGCATCCAGTAGCGTGCGACCACTACCAGGGAAATGGCACCGACTGCAGAAGCTACCATCAGGTCCACCGACAGGCCGGCTATGCGGGTGAGGGCGTGGTTATCGACAGTAAACTGAATGTCCAGGCGCCCGATGAGCTTTTTTGCCAGGATGGCCGCCA
>JAGYOC010000028.1 GCA_018399795.1 Dehalococcoidales bacterium | reverse complement strand
CCCTTGGGCGGGGCGGGGGTGCTTTTTTCTGTATCTGAATTTGATTTTGAGGCCTTTTTGGACGGTTTATTATCGCTCATGGAATCTCCTTAAAGAGTAGCTTGGGGCATACTTAGAATTTAAGAGCGGAAGCGGCGAGAATCAATGCCGTATTTAGAAATTCGTAATCCAATTTTTCTTTCGGTGAGTCCCAAGATGCGGGCTGCCCGGGCGGCATTCCCCTTGCTGGATTTCAGCGCATCCAGGAGGATCTCCTTTTCAAACCGTTCGAGCTCTTCTTCGAGAGTTTTATGGAGAAGGGTGTTGGTAGATTCGGCTGATTGCAGAGTGGGCGGCATAAGATGGCCATGAATCACGCCATCGGTACTCAAGAGTACCGCCCGCTCGATACAGTTCTCCAGTTCCCGCACATTCCCCGGCCAGTGGTATGAGGAGAGTAGTTCTATAGCCGGAGTTGAGATCCTGCGGATCTCCTTGTTGTTTTTAGTGCTGTATTTTTCGGCAAAAAAATCTGCCAATAAGGTGATATCACTTTTGCGATCTCTGAGCGGGGGGACGTGGAGGGGAAATACATTCAAGCGGTAGTACAAGTCTTCCCGAAACTCGTTTTTTCCTATCATCTGCTCCAAATTCCGGTGGGTTGCAGTGATAATCCGCACATTTACCCGTTGAGTACGGTTGCCTCCCACCCGCTCAAACTCCCGCTCCTGCAGAACCCGCAGCAGCTTAACCTGAATCGAGAGGGGCAGGTCTCCGATCTCATCTAAAAAGATGGTACCTCCGTCGGCCAGCTCAAAACGCCCTTTCCGGGTTTGGACTGCACCCGTAAAGGCTCCCTTTTCGTGACCAAACAGCTCGCTCTCAATTACCGTCTCCGGCAGGGCGGAGCAGTTTACCTTCACAAAGGGCCCTTCGGATCGGGGGCTGTTGTAGTGAATGGCCAGCGCAATCAGCTCTTTCCCGGTACCGCTTTCGCCCCGGATCAGTACCGACGCCTCGCTTCCCGATACCTGGGCCATCAGGTTGAACACCTCTTTCATAGCTGTGCTGTTGCCGATGATGTTTTTGGGTCTGAACTTCTCTTCCAGCTGGTCCTTCAGCCGGCGGTTTTCGTCCATGAGGCGCTCACGCTCTTCCTGAACACTGCGGCGCAGCTTTACTGCCTGGGCGATCATGGAGGCAACAATAGACAGCAGCCGCACATCGTCTTCCAGGCTCTGAGGACTTCCGTCGGCTCTATCAGCGCTGAGTGCTCCGAGAATATCCTTGTTGGTCATGATCGGTACACAAATGAAGGCCACCGCCTTACCATCAATCTCACGATGTACCCCTGTTTTATCAAGAAAGTCGGTTTCTTCCTGTATATTCGGTATTACCATCGGTTTGCCGGACTGGACTACTTTACCGGTCACCCCTTCCCCGGGGCTGTAGACTACTTGTGACTGAGAATCCCGGGCGATACCGACTGCCGCTTCCACTGTAATCAGTCCTGTTTGCCGGTTCAGCAGGGTTACTGTTCCATGGGAAAGCCCCATATGCTCTTTTAGTTGTCTAAGTACC
>JAGYOC010000027.1 GCA_018399795.1 Dehalococcoidales bacterium | reverse complement strand
TTAAGCTCTCCTACCAGTCTCTCCATTTCTGCAGCTCCTCATTTTCTTTCACTTTTCTTTCAGGGGGTGAAAGATGATTTTGGAGAAAGGTATCCCCCACAAGGCCAAGCCCCCCAAGATTTCTTTCACCCTCCTGACCGCGGGTACTCCCAAAGGTCCGCATCTGTCAACTCTCTTTCACCACCGCACGGCTGAGCTTAGCTTTAACATCTTTCACTTCTTTCAGGTTTCTTCCACCCTAGCCCCTATCTTTCACCTCAGGGGGGGTATATATATACCCCCTGAAAGATGAGGGGTGAAAGATACTAAAAATCCTCCTCTCTTTCTATTTCTGCAAGACCCCACTTATCGCCGACCTTCGTTATCTTTCCTTTATCCCTCAGTCTCTTGATAGCGGAATCTGCAGCTCTCCGGGTTATGTCCAAAGTATCGGTTATTTCCTTGGTAGATATGGCTCCGTGTTTGAGTATTTCCTGGATCTGCATCTGAGTACCCAGGCCGGCAAGAAATTCGCTCACATTGCGGGGTTGCGCGGCCGATACCTCAATGGTGTCCACCCCGAAGTCTATGTGCATGCCCACGGGATGAAACAGCTTCTGGAAAGGCGGGGGTTTCCGGTTAAACAGGGCGATATCCATTTCAGACTCTCCGAGGTCCTGTCGCTTCCATACCTCCCAGATCGACCGGGCCTGGGCCTCGAAAAACACCGACCCGAACACGGATCTTTTCTTGGTCTCGGGATTCTTTGCCGTATGGGCCAGGATGAGGCTGGTGACTCTTAGCTGGCGTAGTGCCGAGAAGAAGCCAAGCGCGGCCTGCGGGTCTTTCAGGTCTCCTCCACATGCCAGGCCGAGGCTGTCGATGATGATTACATCGGCACCGGTGTCGTGGATATGACGGTTGATCTGTTCCAGGTCTGTTGCTAGAGGAAGGGCACAGCGACGGTATGGAAGTACTGCCTGTGAAAACCCGGTCCCCCGCTGGAGCTTGGTAAGCAGCCACCGCACGGTATCCTCATCGGTCTCGTAGTCAAGGTAGAGGCACCTGATGGGTTGGCTTGGTGGAATAATTTCCAGGCCGAAGTTGTCGTCCGTGTTGGCCATCAGCTGGCTGATGATGAGCGCTACCGTTGACTTGGCGGTACCCGGGTCCCCGTAAATAATCGAAGGATTATTCTTGAGGATAAGGGGGTCGAGAAGGTACTTCGGCGGTTTGATATTATCGCCGGCTCGGAGCTCCACCACCGGCTCGCCTCTCCTCATTCGATCCAGGGTGTAGAAGCAGAGTTGCTCCAGCAGGGTCGGCCAGTCGGCCAGCTTCCCGTATCTCTCGTCAAGTACTCTGCTCAGCTCGTTACGGCTGCGAGTGGCGCTGAAGTTGAACTGCGCCTGGTGGAGATGGGGGCTGTAGCCGGGCATGGTGGTGCTGATGGCCAGCTCGCCTGTTATCCGTCCGTCATTGTGGTTGTGCAGCCGGCTTACCTCGACCGATATGTGCTCCTCCTCCCAGGAGAAGATATACCCACTTACCGTCTCTTTGATCTGGGGGAGTTTCATGTTGGCACCCCCTTGGATGGCCTCCTTCGCTTTCGGGCCGGTGACTGGCGCTGGAGGTGTTGCTGCAGCTTCTGGGTGTAGTGGAGGCCCTGGCGCAGTTGTTTGATTTCCTCCCATAATCTCTTTAGTCCGGGCGGGACGGTTTCTTCTTCACGGCGTATTGGAGCTGCGGGCTCAGGCATCGCCTCGGGAGCTTCATCTGGCCCTGGATCGATGCCCGAGTTGTATACCGAGTAGTGGCGCCACCAGTCCCAGGACATGGGGAAGTCGTAAAGGTCCTGCCAGGATAGGCCGTGTTCCTGCATGTACTTGAATTCCTCATTGGTAAGAGTCATGGCCCACCCTCTTCATTTTGCAGTTGCCATATCGCCAGGCAGTGCTGGAATATCTGCCAGTATCGGTCGAGGTCAATTGCAAATGCTACCTCAACATCGTCATCATCCGGAGTTATTCTTAATATCCACGCTCTGGCTACCGGCCAACCTTGCTCCTCGAGCAGGTGCCGGTAAGAGGCCACCT
>JAGYOC010000026.1 GCA_018399795.1 Dehalococcoidales bacterium | reverse complement strand
CATTTCAGATGCTTGAATATATAGGGAACCACCAACCGGTATTACCGACTGAAATTGTAAAGGCTCTTGGATTCAGCCGGGCTAATGTGCATCGGCTGCTGGCAACCTTTCAGGAAGTTGGATATGTAGAGAAGGTTGGGGACGGCTACGGTCTTACCTTCAAGCTTTTTAAGCTGGGCAGTACTGTTCCTCTTAGCAGGAACCTAAGGGATGTAGCCAAGCCGGTAATGATCGAGCTTATGAAGGTTGCCGAGGAAAATATCTATTTGAACGTGTTGGTTGAGAATATGGTAATAGCGATTGACGAAGTCAAAAGCTCTCATCACCTTACCCTCAACCCAGATGTAACCTATACCTATCCGGTGCACACTTGCGCATCCGGCAAACTCTTGCTGTCGGGCTTCTCTCAGGAGAAGCGTGAGGAGTTTATCGCTGAACTGCCGATGAATCCAAGATCAAGCGCAACAATTACTGACCGTGAGCAGTTCCTTACAGAAGTTGATGCTGCCGGTAACCAGGGCCTTGCCTATGAGATAAAGGAGTTTAGCGACGACCTAAACAGCATGGCTGCTCCCATTTTCAACTATCGCGGCCAGGTGGTGGCAACTATTTCGATATCCGGGCCTGCAATGAGGCTTACGGAGGAGCGGCTTAACAGTCTGCGTTCTCCCTTGAAAGATGCGGCAGCACGGATTTCCGAGCGCCTTGGACAAAACAGTGAGCTTAACTGAAACAGTGAGCTTAACTGAAGTGGGGACTGGCCCTCTTTTGAGCTCCTTATATCATTGCTGTGTGAACCGGGCGTTCAAACAATTTAGTACAACCTCTCGAAGGGTCCTACCGCTGAGAGATATGGTTATAAAAAAACTTTCAGGAGGTAAGAGATGATTTCTGAACAAGAATTAGCGAAACTTTCATTAGAAGGAGCACCTACAATTAAGGTGGCCCCTCCAGGTCCAAAAAGCCAGGAGATTCTCACATATCAAAGTGAACATGAGAGTTCAGTAGTCAGTTATCCGAAGGGCATGCCGATGGCCCTCAAACGCGGCAAAGGCGCCACACTTGAAGATGTGGACGGTAATGTGTATATCGACATGTTCGGCGGAGCCGGAGTAATGGCCGTTGGTCATGGTCACCCGGATGTGCTGGAAGCAGCACATAAGCAGATTGATGACGTAACCCACTCACTGGACATACCTTCCGAAACACGCCAAAAGATGGTTGAGCTGATGGGCAGTCTACTGCCTAAAGAGTTAAATCGGGTGTTCTTTGGAGGTCCGACCGGTTCGGATGCAGTGGAACAGGCTATTAAGCTGGCGCGCTACAATACCGGCCGTTGGGGCACTATTGCATTTGAAGGTGCATATCACGGCATGACAGGTACTTCACTGGCACTGACCACCGACAGCAGTCACCGTGATGGTCTTGGACCTCTGGTCCCGGGGGTACAGTTTATTCCTTTTCCCTATAAGTATCGCAATCCCTTCGGATGCCCAGATGAAGATGTAGATCTGCAGGCCGCAGAGAACCTGGAACGGGTACTAAGTGACAGCCACTCCGGCTATTCAAAACCGGCTGCGGTTATCCTTGAATCGGTTCAGGGCGAAGGTGGAACTATTATTCCGACCAAGCGGTTCATGCAGCGGGTACGTGAGATTTGTGACAAACACGATGTAATCATGATTTGCGATGAAATTCAGTCCGGACTGGGACGAACCGGAAAGATGTTCGCTTTTGAGCATTTCGGAATTGTTCCCGACATCGTGACTATGAGTAAGGCCCTTGGTGGAGTTGGTTTTCCAATTTCCGCTATTGCTTATAAAGAATCTCTGAATACGTGGCCGGCAGGCAAAACAATCGGTACTTTCCGTGGAAACATGATAGCCTTTGCAGCCGGACATGCAGCCTTGAAGTGGATGTCTGAAAACCAGATTCCCGAACGGGCTATTGAGCTTGGTAAGAAGGCGATGGAGCCCTTGAACAAACTTGAAGCTGAGAGTTCGATTGTTGGTGAAGTACGAGGTATCGGGCTTATGATGGCTATTGAAATGGTCAAAGATAAGAAGACCAAAGAGCCGGCATCCGATTTTGCTAAAATGGTCCGCAAATACGGCCATCAGCGCGGTGTGATGATAGAAGTTGGCGGACACCATAATAATGTAGCCCGACT
>JAGYOC010000025.1 GCA_018399795.1 Dehalococcoidales bacterium | reverse complement strand
ACGTGAAAATATTCCGGTGATTTATCTGACAATCACCAATAACACGGTTGCAGGACAGCCGGTGAGCCTGAAGAACATAAAAGCGGTCCACAAGCTGGCTAAACAGTACGACATTCCCCTGTTTTTTGATGCCTGCCGGTTTGCAGAGAACGCCGCTTTCATTAAACAGTTTGAAAAGGGATATGAGAAGCGGTCTATCCGCAGCATCGTGCAAGAGATGTTTTCCCTGGCCGACGGTTTTAGCATCAGCCTAAAGAAGGACGGGCTTTCCAATATCGGTGGAGGTTTGTTTCTCCGCGATAAAGGGGAGTTTGTAAAACGGTTTTCGACTGCCAAAGAGGATGTGGGGGTACGGCTGAAGGAGAAACAGATAGTCTGGTTTGGCAACGACTCTTACGGCGCTTTAAGCGGAAGGGATATAATGGCCCTGGCGGTAGGTCTGAATGAGGTAGTTGATCAGTCATATCTATACGACCGTATTGGTCAGACCCGTCTGTTAGCCGGAAAATTAGCAGAAGAGGGAGTACCGGTAGTGCTTCCGGCGGGGGGACATGCGATTTATCTTGACATGGACCGCTTTTTTGAAGGCTCCGATATGAAGATAGACGATTTCGGAGGAGTGGGGTTTACCATTGAGCTGCTGCGAAATTACGGCATCCGGGCTTGTGAATTAGGACCCTTTGCCTTTGAGTGGGACCAAAAGAACGAGGAGCAGCGGCAGGGTATTCTGAACCTGGTGCGCTTTGCCATTCCGAGGAACGCCTACAGCCGCGAGCATATCGACTATACGGTGGCTGCGGTCAGCGAACTCTATAAGAATCGTGATAAGATTCCGAAGGTTAAAATTACCAGAGGGGCCGAGCTGCGGCTGCGGCACTTCCAAACCGGCCTGATGCCGGTATATTAAATCTTTTAAGCTACGCTTTTTATAGGGCTGTCTAAATGTGTGCTTTCTCTACTGGACGGGCATACAGGGACAGTCCTTTTTTTGTGAGTTCAACCGGTTGACCGGTGGATTACGGATGTGTCGACAATCTGATGGGTCGCCTCGCTGCGTGAGTCCTGGATACTATCGATTAACACCCGGGTAGCCTGGTAACCGAGTTGTTCAGGGTGGATGTCCACACTGGCCAGGGAGGGG
>JAGYOC010000024.1 GCA_018399795.1 Dehalococcoidales bacterium | reverse complement strand
TGAGGCTGATGCGACTTTTACTTTTTTTATTACTTGTTCTTACCGGAGGCTGCATTCTGATAGATGTTGATGCAAAACGGGCTATTACCTTCTCCGGCTACCAGTGGACGGTAAAAGACGGTTCTCTGGCTCCGGGACCGAACCACTTTTCCGACTCTTCTTCAAATGTGTATGTAGACAGCGAGGAAGCCTTACACCTGAAAATTGAACAGCGGGACGACCGCTGGTATACCAGCGAAGTAATCTCGGCGGAATCCTTCGGCTACGGACGCTACCTCTTTCACATCGACGGGCCGATCGATAAATTGGACCCGCAGGCGGTATTGGGCCTGTTTACCTGGGACACCGAGCCGGGGGAGTACAACCGGGAGATAGATATCGAGTTCAGCCGCTGGGGAGATACCGATGCGGACAACAACGGGCAGTATGTGGTACAGCCCCATGACGGCGATGCTAATAAAAGGGAGTTCGATTTTTCACTTTCTACAGCCCCGGAGGGTATTTATACCACCCACCTGCTGGAATGGAGGGCTGATGAAGTCGTTATTACAAGCTACCACGGACATCATAGCCTTACAGAGCTTGAAGCAGCAGAGCTCGACACAACAGCTCCTATGCCGCAGACCCTTACCGACGAACCTTGGCGCTATACCGGGGATATTCCCAGCCCGGGCAATGCCCAGCTGCGAATGAACTTGTGGCTGTATGAGGGTCAGCCGCCGGTAAACGGGTCAGATCAGGAGCTTATTATCAAGCACTTCAGCTTCTCTTCCGATTAATAGATAAGGAGCAGCATGAATCTTAATGAAGCGGTAGCGCTCTCGCCGGGGATATACTGGGTGGGGGCTGCGGAAAACCGGAATAATCTGCATTGTAACTCATACTTAATCAGCCATAACGGCCGAGGCCTGCTGATTGACCCGGGACCAGTCGCCGAATTCGAGGCAGTCGCCCGCAAAGTACGCAGCATTCTGCCGATTGAAGCGCTGGATTACATTGTTTTGCTCCATCAGGATCCGGACGTGGCCGGCAGCACCCCTCTGTTTGAGGGGGCCGGCTTCCGTGGAGAAATAGCCACCCACTGGAGAACCTCCATGATTGCCGCCTACTACGGCATTAGTTCTGCTTACTACCTGGTCAATGAGCAAAATTTTAAGCTTACCCTTGGCGGCGACCGACTAATCAGCTTTATTCCGGCCCCCTACCTCCACTTTCCCGGCGCAGTGATGGCTCTGGATACGCATAGCCGGACCCTGTTTTCCGGTGACCTGTTTGGGGCCATCTCATCAACATGGTCACTCTTTGCCGAAGCCGATTACAGGGAAAAGATGATTCCCTTCCATGAGCATTACGTTCCCAGTAACGAGGTGATCCGGCCGGTCATGGATTCTCTCCTGAACCGGGAAATCAACATGATTTGTCCCCAACACGGCTCTATTATCAAGGAAGAAATTACCGCCCACATAACTACGCTCCGCGACTTGGAGTGCGGCACTGCTGAATCACGGGTGTATCAATCAGCCCTGCTCCAGGAGCAACAGGTAACGGCACAACTCAGAAAAGAGAAAGAGGCCCTGGAGGCGGTCAACGCCAGTCTCCAGAAGAACCTGGATCTTACTCGGGAGGAGATGACCAAGGATCAGGTAACAGGCCTCTACAACGAGGATTTTTTCGTGCGCTACCTGCTCAACATTTTCAATGAAGACCATTGGAATGAGTTTCACACCATCTTTATACAAATCGACAACATGCGTGAAATTAACGAAAGCCATGGAGATTACGAGGGAGATGAAATTATTCAGCAGGTAGGCTCGATTCTCTTCTACGAGAGGCAGAAATTAGATTATCTGTTCAGAATAGACGGACCTGTATTTGTACTTGTCTCTTCCCGAAAGACCCGCGAGGCGGTAATAGAGCAGGCGGAGGAGCTGCGGAGCCGGATAGAGGAGGATCGCCGCTTTTTTAAGCAGATTACCGTTTCCCTGGGAATCGTCTCGGCCAACCGCGATTTGATTGGGGCCTTGAGTGCCACTGAGGCGATGGAATACGTGTTTACCATCGGCCGGCAGGTACTCAGAAGCGCCCAACGCAGCGGGGGGAACCGAGTTGTGGAAGACATCTATGCCTCCGAAAGAGAGGGCACTGAAGGCCGGGTAGTGATTATCGAGTATGATCAGTTCCATGCCCAGTTAATGCGGGAAGCCCTGGAGACTTTGTCGATCCGCACAAAAATCTGCATGAACGGCCCCGAGGCCATCGCGACAATAAAGGACTTTCATCCTGATGTAATTATCTCCGAGCTTTTCCTGTTGGAAACGGATGCGTTTAGTGTGCGGGAGGAACTGCTCGAATACTCACGTACCAAGGACATCCCCTTCATGCTTATTTCGCATCAAAAGAACGAGGCAGCGGTGGTGCGCGCCATTAACATGGGAATCGTCCACTACCTGAAAAAACCGTACATGCTTCCGGAACTTCTCGGCATTGTGGATGCATACGTGACCAAGGCGATGCAGCATGGCAGCTGATTTTCCACTACTTTTTCGGGTGGTCATCGCTTTTGTGGCCTTCGACCTTCTCATTCTGCTGGTACTTCTACTGAGCAAGTACCATTACCGACGCCGTTACCGCCGTAAGACCGCCCTCTCTCAGTTGCTGTATCAGGGATTTCTCCACCAGGGGAGCTCATCACACATTGTTTCTAAACTCAGGAAACGGCCCCGCCTGCTGTTCGAGTTGCTGAAAGAACTGGAGGATTCGGTAAAACTACCAACCGCGCAAAAAGCCAAGCTGCTTCAGATTATACAGTGGCATAAGCTTGATGAAAAACTATTGAATAAGCTTTCAGCCCGCAGCCGGCAAACCCGGATTCAGGCGGTTATGGGATTAGGTGTAATCGGAGGACCAAAGGTCGGGAAGGCCATGCAGGCCCGCCTCCATCAGGAACCGCACTGGTACATCATCCTGGCCTTAATCCACTCCCTATCCCGCATGGAGTACAGCCCCGCCCTGCCGGATATCTTTACACTACTTAAAAAAGCTCCCAAGTGGATCCGCCAAAAATCCTTTGCCGTGCTGCCCTCCTTTGGCGAGCCGCTCCATGAGCATCTAAAACAAATGCTCGGCAATAAGGAATTAAGGGATATTGAACTGATTTTGGAAATATCAGAAGAGTATCCTATTAAGGAGCTGCACGATTATCTACTGGCAGCCATACACGGCCCACAGCTTACCCTGGCCCGCCGGGCGGCCCAGGTTCTGGCAAAAGTTCATCCCCAACAGCTGTATAAGGATGAGGTATACCGGCATCCTGATCCGGATGTTCGCCGGGCCGGAATCCGCAGCTTGCGGTATGTGAAGGGTGATGCGGTCATCCCCATTCTTTTGGAAGCCCTCAAAGAAGACCCCGAAGTCAGCAAAACCGCCGTGCACTCACTGCAGAGATTGATATCCCAACGGCAGGCATCTCTTGAAAGGGTAATAGATGAGTTTGACCAGGCTCGTAAAACACCGCAAATAGAAAAAAAGCTGGCCCAGGTGCTCGAAAGCCGGATTGAGTATATATTTTATCGAATAAGCAGCGAGCGCTACCAAACAGTAAAGCGACTGGTGGAGGTGCTCACCGGTATGCAGCAGGTAGCGGTTATCTTTGGCTTTCTTGAGCGCAACCGGGATATTCAGATTAACCACCTGCTGCTGGAGATTCTGCATTCGGTATCGGAACAGGATACGAAAGTAAAGGAACTCTGCCGCCGCTATCTTCCGGATAAGCAGCTGGAACTGATGGGTTATACCACCGACAGAAGCGCCCCGGAGAAGATAAAAGCACCTCTTAAAAAGTTCGACCGGCTGGTTCTGGCAGGCGCTCTGGCAGCCCTCATCCTGGTCGGCCCGCTGCTCTATACCGCTTTGCACTGGAACATATTTCTTTCCCTCTCTCCGATGGAGCACCTCCTCCAGTTCGTGAGGTGCTACAACTATGCCTTTGCCTTCTATGCGGGGGCAATCAATACTATCTATTTGCTGCTGCTGATCTTTGCCCTCGTGCATTTATCGCAGCAGCTGCGCAACTGGGCTACCAGCAGCCACCGGTTCTTATTTGCCAAGGAGCTGCTGCCTTCTATCTCCGTGCTGGCACCGGCCTTTAATGAAGAAAAAAATATAGTGAATAATGTAAAATCGCTGTTGAACCTCCATTATCCCGAGGTCGAGCTGATAGTAATTAACGACGGCTCCAAAGACGCAACTATCGATACGCTCATCGATAATTTCGGCCTTGAGCGCAGCGATGTTGAAGCACGGGCTCACCTGTCTACCGAACCGGTCAGGGGAACCTACAGCAGCCGCGACTTCCCCAATCTGACTGTTATCGACAAGGTAAACGGAGGCAAGGCCGACAGCTTAAACGCCGGTATTAACCTGGCCGGAAACGACTATATCTGTACTATCGACTCAGACTCGCTGCTTGAGCATGATGCCCTGCTGAAAATTGCCTACCAAACGGTGCTGACCGATCACGAACCCATCGCCCTGGGAGGAAATATTCTGCCGGCCAACGGCTGTCAGGTACGAAACGGGCGGCTTACCAAAATCAATCTGCCGAAAAACCACCTGGCCCGCTTCCAGACCATCGAATATATGCGGGCCTTCCTTGCCGGAAGGCTCGGCTGGTCGCTGCTGAACAGTATGCTCATAATATCCGGGGCCTTCGGCCTGTTTATGCGTAAGCGGGTGGTTGAAGTCGGCGGCTACCTTACCCCCCGCAGCGAGATGCACACCAGTACTATGGGCGAGGATATGGAGCTGGTGGTCCGCCTGCATGAGCATCTACGAAAAAAGCGGATTCCCTATAAAGTCTTCGACGCCTTTAACGCCAACTGCTGGACCGAAGTTCCCGAGAGCTTTAAGGAGCTCCACCGTCAGAGGGACAGATGGCACCGGGGATTGATGGAATCGATCATTCTGCACAAAAAGATGCTCTTAAACCCCCGCTACGGGCCGGTAGGGACAATCGCATTTCCCTACTTTATCCTTTTCGAGCTGATCGGCCCCTTTTTAGAGATGTACGGATACATAAACCTGCTGCTTGGAGTGATTCTAGGAGTGGTAAGTACCCAAGTGGCGATGCTGCTGTTCATTACGGTCATACTATACGGGATTCTGATTTCGGTCGGTTCACTTTTGATATCGGAAAACGAAATTCTCTATTTCAACAATCGCGAAACCTTCCTCATTATTCTCTATGCCATTGTAGAAAACTTCGGCTTCCGTCAGGTGATAAGTGCCATCAGAGTGACTGCGTACGTTGCGTACCTTTTCAAAGAGAAACCCTGGGGCACAATGGAGCGCAAGGGCTTCCAGAACACTGTGCCCCCCAACAAAACTTAATCACATAGATATAGATCCGTGGTTTCCCCCGCTAAGCTAACCTAGGGCCGCCACTGCCGCATCATAGTTCGGCTCCTGGGCAATTTCAGGTACCAGCTCGGTGTAGGTTACGCGGTTCTTCTCATCGAGCACCACCACCGCCCGGGCCAACAAGCCGCGCATCGGTCCATCGACCATCTCGACCCCGTACTTCTGAGCAAAATCGGAGGAACGGAAGGCAGACAGGGTCACCACATTCTCGATACCCTCTGCCGAGCAGAAACGCTTTTGAGCGAAGGGCAGATCCATACTTACAGTGATAACCACCGTATTCTCCAGTTGATCGGCCCGGGCTTCGAAGGTTTTCGCTGATGCGGCGCAGACCCCCGTATCCAGACTCGGAACAATATTCAGTATTTTCCGTGTGCCCGCGTAGTCCTGCAGAGAGTGCTCCTGTAAATCCTGGCTTGTAAGCGAAAAATCGGACGCTTCAGAACCTTTTTGCGGAAGGTCCCCGCTTGTATGTATTGGATTGCCTTTAAATGTTACCTGTGCCATATCTGAACTCCTTTTATGGTTTTTGTTTCTGTTACTAACATAGTTATAGCTTACCATTTTAGTCAACTTTATACGCACTAAAAGTCTGCTTTTTTTTCAAACCGTTTTTTACACAGTCCATAGAGGCACAATAAGACATGGAGAGGGTGGATAACTGAAAGGGGGTGGTAAGGGTTAGTTAATGGTTCAAACCATGGGGGATTGAAGCACAGATGCGAATTA
>JAGYOC010000023.1 GCA_018399795.1 Dehalococcoidales bacterium | reverse complement strand
GCAAAACGGGTGCTCCGCATTTGTGACCATATGTCCATCTATATACTCATCGCCGGAACTTACACACCGGTTATGCTGAGTCTGGGCGGCTATTATCCCCTCCTGGCTCTAAGCCTGGTATGGGCAATTGCCGCCGGCGGAATGGCCTTCAAAATTGTCTTCTGGGGCCGTATGCGGGTTGTGCAGATGCTCATTTACATTTTGATGGGTTGGCTGATTGTACTGGTATGGGAGCCGGTGGTTCAGCAGCTTTCACCCGAATTTTTCCGGATGATACTAACCGGAGGCATAATTTACACTTCCGGAACGCTGGTCTACTCAATGAAAAAAGTTCCCTACTACCATGCTATCTGGCATCTGTTTGTACTCGGCGGCAGTATCAGTCTGTTCCTTGCGATTTATCTGTACCTCTAATTGAGTAGACTTAATGAGTAGACTTATTGAGCAGACACAGTGATAGTAACAATATCCGCATAAGTACCTTCAGTGGCCATCCCGAATTCCTGGATTTCCACACCCAAGTCGTAAATCTCTCCAGTAATGCCGGTTGGTGCTGCGCTTGAGGTTACTGGCTCATCGCTGCCGGCGGGCAGGTTTTTCGCAACCCCGTCAACACTCAGAATGTAGGGAACGGTGCTGGTGTCGGTAGGATCCTGAATAGTCATTACCCCTCCCTGTTCAGAGCGCAGATTTACTCCGTAGTAACTGTTGGAGCGAACTACAAGGTCGGCCTCACGGACCGCACCCGCAGAGAGAGTGCCGAAATCGAGGGTGAGGTTTGGATCAGAGGTATCAAGGGGAGCTCCGTCAGGGACAACTGCCATTTCCAGAACGGGGTTCATGATCACCGATATCTTAAGTGTTTCCTGGGCGACTTTTTGAGAACTGCCGGGTACTCCAGTGTACAGCGTAACAGTTACAACAGTGTCTTCGTAAGTGCCGGCCGCTGGAAATTGGTCTCGATCTAAAATAATCATATAGCTGTGCGCATTCGACAGCCAGCCGTTAGTCTCTACAAGCTCATCTGCAGTGATAGTGCCGTGTAACACCTCGCTGGATGAAGGGTTCGCGGTGAGGTCCTTTAAGACGGTCCGTTCACTACTGTTGTCATAAATATTGTAGTACATCACCTCGGTTCCGCTCCGCAGCTCCCTTTGAGAAAAATCGCCCGACACTCCGGTGGAAAAGGTAATAAAGTAATCACCGGCCTCATCCTTACTGCGTACATTGAGGGTTTGACTAATCGCTACTTCCTGGTCCGTCAGGAAGGTACTGCTCACATTCTTAGTTACCTGATGCAGTTTAATTGAGTAGAGCGAAGTTGTAGCAAGAAGAAGCAGGGCAACTGCAAAAGCGTATTTGAGTTTGGAGTGCATATAACGAGGAAGAGTAGTTTTTTTCATAAGTGACCTCCTGGTGCTTATTTCTGCAGCACCGGCATAGTAAGTGTGTGAAGCTGATGGGGACTGTCCGCTTCTGTAGGAATTTCTATTTCGATTTCACCGTTCTTATAAGCGAATAGACTCAGGGTATAAATACCGGGGTCGACATCGTGTATCTGAAAGTTCCCTTCCTCATCGGTAAAGAAAAAAATGGGTGTGGGATTATCAGTATCTTTCCGAATAATCTGACCGGTCTGCAACGAGAGCTCTTTGTCGTTTTGTGAACGCAGACCGCCTTCGAGGTACACGCTTCTCCTTAA
>JAGYOC010000022.1 GCA_018399795.1 Dehalococcoidales bacterium | reverse complement strand
CCTTCTTAAAAAGGAGACCGATGATAAAGCCAGCGTAGCCACAATCGGTCCTGCCGGCGAAAGGCTGGTGAGATTCGCTGCTATTATGAATGACGGCAAAAAGGGGAGAGCAGCTGCAAGGTGCGGGCTCGGTGCTGTGATGGGCGTAAAGAAACTGAAAGCCGTGGTGGTAAGGGGTAGCCTGGAAATCCCCGTATATGACAGGGCAAGGTTAAAGGAAGTCACCAGAAGAGCCTTCTCATCCTGCCCGGTACCGAAGGCCGATGGTCCCATTGAGGACTATATCGAAGAGATGAAACTTTCGGTAACGAAGGGGCACCTGCCGGTAAAAAACTGGCAGGAGGGTACATTTGAACCCGCCTACAAATTCGTCGAAGACCTCCGCAATGCCAGGAGAGGCTATTGCAGGCTCTGTCCTTACTCGGACACAGAGTCGATGTACAACGCCAACGGCGAAAGGCATATGCTCTGGGAGCACTGGGGGCCTGCGGGAACCAGCTGCCTCATCGACGATATCGAGGCCCTCCAGTCATCTTTTTCACTATGTCAGCGATACGGTATGGACACCATATCCACCGGTGGAGTCCTCGCCTTCGCGATGGAGTGCTACGAGAAGGGGCTCATCACAAAAAGGGATACCGGCGGTATCGAATTGACCTGGGGAAATCACAGGGCAATGGTGGAGATGGTGAGGAAAATCGGTGAGAGAGAAGGCCTGGGCTGGCTACTGGGAGAAGGCACAAAGCGCGCCGCGGAGCAGATCGGGGGTCCGGCTTCAGAGTATGCAATTCACGTAAAGGGCCTAGAGTTTCCCATGCACGACCCCAGGGTCGCCGTGGGATATGCGGTACAGTATGCCACCGGCAGTATCGGTGCGACTCATTCGGAAGCGCAGCTCTCTTCATATTTTATCGAGGACTATCTCTACGTGAATCCCGGAGACGAACAACGGTTAATAGAGCTTCTTGAGGAATTCGGCTATTCCGCACGACTGGACCGCTTTCAGAAGCAAGGAAAAGGCAAGATGGTGGCCAAAATGCAGAATTTCGGCGCAATGATAAATTCCCTCACGGCCTGTTCTTTTATGCTGGAATA
>JAGYOC010000021.1 GCA_018399795.1 Dehalococcoidales bacterium | reverse complement strand
CCTCAGTACGATTACGACCCGTCAAGGTCCATAGATATTCTGGAAGGGCTGGGGTACGAATCGGAGGGAGGATATCTTACCAAGCAGGGTCATGTCCTGGAGCTCGAGATTCTAGCAGCCGCGGACTATAAGGAGGTTGGTCAGTTTGTCGAGCAGGAACTTGAAGAATTGGGTATCGGGATAGTATTCAGGACCCTGGAGGCAAAAACGGTGGATGCCAGGGTGGCTGCGTGGGATTTCGACCTTTCAATCTACGGACATGGTGGCCTTTATGAGCCTTCCATACTGAAAAAGGTGATAATTGAGGAAGGCTTTAACAGTGCCCGCTATACCTCAAATGATACATTGAATGAGCTTATTGAGGCACAGCTCCACGAGATGGATCCAGAGGAGAGAAGGAAGCAGGTATTCGAGATCCAGGAAATCTATGCCGAGGAATTGCCCGCTCTCACACTATATTATCCCAACTGGTACTGGGCCCATGACGGCACCGCCGACCTTTTCTATACCACAGATGGGATGGCTCTCGGTATACCTATTCCCCTGAACAGATTGGCCTTCGTGGAGAAATAGAAAATACGAGCACCTGTTTACTGACCCTATCTGCAGAAAATAATGCCATAATGGCGGCGAAATTGAATAGTACCGCTGGAGCCCCTGAATGTTCAGCAAACGAAGTATCATCGTATACGCTATAGCATTTGTATTCATCCTGCTTCTCAATTTTATCCTGCCCAGGATGATGCCCGGTGATCCCCTGATGGCTATCTATGGTAACGAAGCGCTGGTAGCCATGACACCCGATCTAAGGGCACAGCTTGTGGAGCGCTTTGCCCTGGACCAGTCGCTATGGCAACAATTCGTCGCTTACTTCCTGGCCCTGTTTCGAGGTGAGCTTGGTTACTCGTATTACTTTAACGCACCGGCCTTTTCTGTAATCATGGGTCGTTTGCCGTGGACACTGCTCCTGGTGGGCACGGCGCTTCTCCTGTCTACAGTGCTGGGAATCGTGCTGGGAATCGAATCCGGCTGGCGGCGCGGGTCCAGAGCAGACCGATCCATGCTCTCAGGGATAATGTGCCTTAACGGATTCCCCGATTTCTTTATCGGGATAGTTCTGCTCATAGCTTTCGGGGTAATCCTGGGTATTTTCCCGCTCTCCGGGGCACTGACACCCTACTCGGGATTATCAGGAGCATCTCTGTTAGTGGATATATCAAGACACCTGTTCCTGCCACTCACCGCTCTGACTTTTGCATACCTTGGGGGAAGCTACCTGCTGACCCGAAACACAATGATCACGGTTATCAAAGAGCCCTACATGCTAACCGCAAAGGCGAAGGGATTACCACAACGGGTTATTAAGTACCACCATGCTGGCCGGAATTCTCTATTACCGGTGATTACCCGAACGGGGGTCTGGATAGGACGGGTATTCACCGGGGCGCTGTTTCTCGAGCTGGTATTCGCCTATCCAGGGGTAGGTTACCTTACTTATGAAGCTCTCCTTTCCCGGGATTACCCCATCATCCAGGGAGTCTTTCTGGC
>JAGYOC010000020.1 GCA_018399795.1 Dehalococcoidales bacterium | reverse complement strand
GGTCGGCGCCTTTTCCTGCCGATACCGGATAATGAAGGGTAGCAGGGTCTTACTTATCGATGATGTCACCACGTCGGGGGCGACCCTTGATGCCTGTGCCGCTGCCATCAAGGATGCTGGCGCTGCTTCGGTCTGGGGCCTGGTGCTGGCAAGGGAAATCTAGCCGGCCCGGAAAACCGGGAAAATAATGCTGGGAGTAACTGGATATGGAATTAAGGATAACTGGCAAGAATGTCGAACTGACACCGGAGGTTTACCGTTATGTTGAGCGGAAGCTGGGCAAGCTTGCCCGCTACCTGCCCGATGCGGTGGAGGGCAAGGTGGAAATCACTGAAGAGAAGACCAAGTCGCCCCAGCAGCACTACGTGGTACAGGTGAAGGTCAATGGCAGTGGTACCACGGTACACAGTGAAGAAAGGGCGGCTGACCTTTTCACGGCAATTAACCGGGTGGCCGCTGTGACCAACCGGCAGATAGAACACCGTAAGGGGAAACGTGACGACCAGCGCAAGGGAATTCCGGAGATACGCAGCAGGCCTGCTGAGATGATAGATACTGACAAACCACCGGTGGGAGATATTGCGGTGGAAAGGGTTTCGGTGGAGAATATGCCGATCGAGGAAGCCATATACCAGATGGAAGCTCTGGGAAATGACTTCTTCTTTTTCATCAATGATGGTACGGGAAAGCTCAGTCTGCTCTACCACCATAGGGATGGCGGGTTTGGCATCGTGGAGCCGGAGGCGCTGTAAGCGGTGGTTCCTGTCTACCCCCCTGTTATGGGGGAAAAACATGTAAGTGGTGTCGTGTTTGACACCGAGATGGGATGGGTGGGGGTATCGAGTTCGCCCCTGGGATTGCGGGCTTTGGTTCTGCCCCGTTCTTCCCGGGAGGAGGCCAGAGAGTTGCTCGGTAAAGGGGTAGGGTTTATACCAGAGTCCGCAACTGTTGTCCGTAGCCTTGTAGAAAGATTGAGGGCATATTTTGCCGGTAGACCCGTGGAGTTCCCCGACCGGCTTGACCTTTCTGGGGCAACGGCATTCCAGCATATGGTATGGGAGACAGCCAGGCTGATACCGTATGGAGAGACCAGGAGCTATGCCTGGCTCGGAGAAAAGGTTGACCGGCCACGGGCATACCGGGCGGTGGGACAGGCTATGGGGAGTAATCCGTTACCCGTTATTGTACCCTGTCACCGGGTTATCCGCAGTGATGGCTCTCCCGGTGGCTTCGGTGGTGGTAAACACCTGAAAGAGCAGTTACTTCGTCTGGAGAGGCCGGCAATACGTCTTCACTGCTAGTTCAGGTTGGAAAACCGGCCTCATATTCGGCGATCAGCCCCTTCCCGGCGAAGCTGAAATAGGTATTGTCGCCGATAATAAT
>JAGYOC010000019.1 GCA_018399795.1 Dehalococcoidales bacterium | reverse complement strand
GTCATTTCCGATAGATTTATAGTTAACCTCACCTCCCTTTATCCCCATCTCCTTTATAAGTTGAGGGGAAATATATTTATATTATGTAAAGCTTTCACATTTCACGGGCATTTTTACTGCGGGGTAAAGTAAAGCCCTGGTATGCCGCCAGCAGGTCGATGAGGCGGGGATTTTCGGCATTGGAGCGCACCGCCTTTTCCAGCAACCCGGCAATCTCTTCCTGCCTGGTCTCCTCCTGCATTTCCCCTTCGGACAATGCCACCGGGATATAGCTCAATCTGGCCCTCTCGATGGTTTTCTCCCCCGCCGTCAAGTTAGCCGGGTAGCTGGTTTCCTCGATATATTTCGTTTCGGTCACATTTTCCTCCTCAGTCCAGGCTCGCCAGCCGCACCATAAGCCCCGGTATGGTGATATATGCCGCCTTAACCGGCGTTCCAAAGGGGTCCGGCAGAGCCGCAAAGCCATACGACCTTTTCCAGCAGGTCTCGTAGTTATATCCGTCGGACATCGTCGTTATCGCCGATATGGTGCACTGGTTCTGGCTGAAAGCCTTTACGGTGGGGTCGCCATCGGACAAAATGGCCAGCCAGTAGAGGCCGGGAGCCAGTGCCTCGGAAACGGCCGCCGCCTTCAACCCCGTGGTGCCTACCGATACTTCTCCCCCGTCAACAACCAGCTCACCGGGGGCACTGTTGCTGCCGTTACGGTAGACCCCCAGCCTTGCCACCTTGCCGTCCCTGGCCGTGGAAATATATACCGCCAGCCGGTCAATGCTCATCGCCCTGGCGGCACAGAAGGGAGTGGCGTACAGGTAATCGGCGTTTATTCCGTAGGTCCAGCTCCTCGGCGCACCACAGCCTCCGGAAAAGTATTCCCCCGTCCTGATTTCCGAAAGCAGGTTATAGGTGTGGGCATCGAGGTCGGCCCTGTGATTGGCTATTTTCGCCATTACATCGCACAGAAATCCCACCGCTAGTCCTCCACTCCGATGATATGCACCGTTCCGTTCTCTCCGGAGCCGCTGTTCCTGAAGTACAGGGTGCTCACATCAACCTGCGTAAAACCCAGCCATTCCCCGGCACTGACCGGGAAATCCTGCCCCGATTCATCTCCGAAAAGCTGCCCGTAATCCTCCACCCGGACGATTACGTCGCGGAGTTTCTTCTCCGCTGTCTCGAACCTCCGGGCGGCATCGGATGACCC
>JAGYOC010000018.1 GCA_018399795.1 Dehalococcoidales bacterium | reverse complement strand
TATCCAAGCTTGCGATGAGATTCAAGAAAAGGGAGTTCTGGGCTTTGTGCATCGCGGGTATCAGACCTTCGTATCCGCCGAATTCGGAGCATGGAAGAATTCAACTTGTGATGGCTGTGGGGAGTGCGTTCAGGCTTGCCCTACCGCTGCACTTATGGAAAAACCGATTGTTGAACGTTTCCGCCCCTTTGATGTGGAGCGGAAAGTTACCACTACCTGTGTGTATTGCGGAGTGGGCTGCCAGCTTGATATGTGGGTAAAAAACGACCGGATAGTCCGAGTGAGGGGTGCTGAAGCACGTCCGAACAATGGCCGGTTGTGTGTGAAAGGACGCTTCGGGTATGAGTTTATTCACAACCCTGAACGTCTAAAAAGACCGTTGGTAAAGCGAAATGGAGAGTTTTTCGAAACCGACTGGGACGAGGCTTTAGATCTTGTTGCATCCCGGTTCAAGCAGATACACAGAGATCATGGAGCGGATGCCTTGGCCGGGCTCTCTTCTGCCAAATGCACCAACGAAGAAAACTATATTTTCCAGAAATTTGTGCGTGCGGTATTCGGTACGAACAATGTAGACCATTGTGCCCGCCTCTGCCATGCACCGACGGTAGCCGGCTTAGGGATGGCCTTCGGATCGGGAGCGATGACCAACTCAATTCCGGAGTTAGCGGATGCAGACTGTATCCTGGTGACGGGAGCGAATGTAACCGAGACCCACCCTGTTACTGCTACCTACATCAAAAATGCGGTGAGAAAAGGGGCGAAGTTAATTGTGGTCGATCCGCGAAAAATTGATATAGTGGATCACGCCCATATATGGGTGCGACAGAACTCCGGCAGCGATGTGGCCTGGATCAATGGCATAATGCATGTGATTATAGAGGAAGAACTGCTGGATAAGAAGTTTATTGCCGAGCGAACCGAGAACTTCGAAGAGCTGAAACAGACGCTGGCCCAGTATACACCAGAAAAGGTAGAAGAGATTTCAGGTGTTCCGGCCGATAAAATCCGGGAAATTGCCAGGATATACGCCAATTCCCCAGCATCTTCCATTGTGTACGCCATGGGAATTACCCAGCATACTACCGGAACAGACAACGTCCTCTCCCTGGCCAACCTGGCGATGGTGGCTGGACAGATTGGGCGTGAGTCCACCGGGGTGAATCCTCTGCGCGGGCAGAACAATGTACAGGGAGCCGGTGATATGGCTGCCCTGCCGAATATTTTTCCCGGCTACCAAAAAGTGACCGATGCGGAAAGCCGGAAAAAGTTTGCCCGGGAGTGGAAGGTTGACTCTCTGCCGGCAGAACCCGGTCTCACGGTTACCGAAATTATGAATGCGGCCCTGGATAAGCGGGTTCGCGGTTTATATATAATGGGGGAGAACCCCATGTTGTCGGATCCGAACCTCCAGCATGTGGAGGAGGCTTTGCAGGAAGTTGATTTTCTAGTGGTACAGGATATTTTCCTGAGTGAAACTGCCCGTATGGCGGATGTGGTGCTGCCGGCAGCCTCCTTTGCTGAAAAAGACGGAACCTTCACCAATAGCGGGCGCAGTGTGCTGCGGGTCAGGAAGGCGGTCACTCCCCCGGGAGGTGCAAAGCCGGATTGGCAGATAATAACGGAACTTGCCCAGCGGATGGGCTATTCGATGTCCTACTCCTCAGCATCAGAGATAATGGATGAAATTTCGCGAGTGGCCGGTATTTACGGTGGAATTAGTTATAAACGACTTGAAAACGAAGAGCTGCATTGGCCGTGTCCTACTGCCGACCATCCCGGTACCCTGTATATGCATAAAGATGAGTTCAAGCGGGGGAAGGGGAAGTTTCACCCGGTAGATTACCTGCCGCCGGCCGAGCGCCCCGATCATAACTTTCCGCTCGTACTTTCGACTGGTCGTATGCTGTACCATTATCATACTGCAACCATGACCCGCCGATCGCAGCCGCTTAACACATTTGCCAAAGATGCGTATGTAGAGATCAATGCCGAGGACCTGGAGATGATAGGCGCTTGTGACGGCTGCAGGGTAAGAGTTATTACCCGCCGTGGAGATATTGAAATCTTTGCGCGAAAAAGTGAACGGGTGGCTGCCGGGACGGTGTTTATCCCGTTTCATTTTCATGAATCCCCGGCGAATCGCCTTACCAATGATGTACTGGACCCGGTGGCAAAAATACCGGAGCTAAAGGTAGCTGCCTGCCG
>JAGYOC010000017.1 GCA_018399795.1 Dehalococcoidales bacterium | reverse complement strand
GCCACCCGCCCTGCAGATACGCCTCGGCAGAGCGCAATACTTCCCAATATTTTTTAAGTTTATCTTCTTTTGTCGGATGTTCCATAACTCACCTTATGTAAAAATAGTCCCTGCGGTGGGGCTGTTGCCCCGGCTGCGGTTCGCTCCTGCCGGCGGATCAGCTGTGCCATGCGCTGAGGATCTTCACCGGCCCGTCCCAACTCTAGCATAGTACCAACCAGGGACCGTACCATCCTCCATAAAAAGGCATTTCCAACAATCCGGAATACCACCATCCCCTTCTGCATAAACACCGAGGCAGAATGTACTGCCCTTACTTTAGAAATACTTTCATCGCCGATTGCGGAAAAGGTGGTAAAGTCATGTACACCAACCAGGCAAGCGGCATATCCGTCCAACAGTGCCACCGGCGGAAGCTGGGAATGGGAATAACAGTAAGGACGGTCAAAGGGCTCTGCAATACGTGACTGAAGTAAATAGTAGCGGTACTCCCGTGCAACAGCACTATACCTGGCATGAAAATCATTCGCAACCAGGCAACTCTCAAGAACCCGAATGTCCTGCGGAAGATGGCGGTTCAGCGCCAGAGAGTACTTTTCCGGTGGTATACCCTCGTTAGGAGAATCAAAATGACATACCTGACCGCGGGCATGCACCCCAGCATCGGTCCGACCAGAGGCGACTACCGACACTTTTTGATTCAACACCGCAGCAGCAGCCCGCTCTACCTCCGCCTGAATCGTCGGGTCCTTAGGCTGAACCTGCCACCCGGCATAATGTGTACCATCATACGCAATTGTCGCTTTTATTCGAGCCGCCATTGCCAAATACTCTCAGTCAGCCTTTTAGTTCACTGTTAATATTTGCATGCAGATCACGCGCCCGTTCCAACAATGTCGAGGGCTTATCCTTAGAGGCCTTGCCCAATCCAAACAGGCGTCCTACCGTAGTTTTAGCCCGCTCCAGAGACAACCGACGTGTCTCTTCATCATCTTGTGCTCCGTGATGAAACTCCAGCAGAGCTGAAATATACAATACTCCGTCATAGCCGTAATTCTGGTCCAAATCAGGTCCGAGAAAACCGGCATCAGTGATGCCTTCCTTCCCCTCCTCTTCATACCGCAGGGCTTCTGAGTAAAAAAACCAGGCCTTATGATAATAAAGCTGGGCAAGATAATCATAATGTTCTCCGGGCTGTTTGCGGTGGAGGTCATTAGATAACCATGCAGCCCGCAGGGAACATAGACCTTTTTTTATAGTAGGGCTCATCTCGGGGGGAAAGGATTCCATACTCATCATTGCATAATGGT
>JAGYOC010000016.1 GCA_018399795.1 Dehalococcoidales bacterium | reverse complement strand
GTCGTATATGAAGCCGAAACGCTGGTGGATTTTTGTTTTCCATCTCAATGGCGGGTGGTGATTTTCGTTTTCTCGAATCACCCATGACCACCTTCTATGATTCCGTCATGCGGAATCGATTTAGCAAGCACCACCAATTTGAACAGAATTATGTACCCTATGATAATGAATGGCAGTAGGTGAATATGGCCATTAAATAACTATATTTGTGAATACTATTGACAAATAGTGTAAACTATGTTAGTATATGTTGTAAATAAGTTGGGTGAGTGAATTAATGGAGGAAAAATCGCCGGACAGGAGCGGAAGAGGGAATGTAAGAGCTAAATATACCATGGCGGTTATGGTAACACTTACCGGTGTCGAGGCGCACCGCATCAGGCGGTATGAGTGTGCCGGGATTATCTGCCCGGAGAGGACCGAATCTGGCCAGCGCCTCTTCTCAGATGAAGAGGTGTTGCTGATAAAGGAGGTTTTTCGCCTCAACAAGAAGGGGATAAATATCGAGGGGATAAAGGCGGTTATGGAGATTAAGAGGGGTAAAGAAATATGAGTAAATATGTTATAAGAGGGGGTGGTGAAAATGGCTGTAATGTAGCCTGGCAAACTGTTATACAGAGCTTGAACTCAATCTGTAACCTTAAATAATAAATGAAAGGAGGAATAGGATATGGTATTACAGAGATGGGACCCCGTAAGGGACTTGAGTCATATGGAGGATACCATTAACCGACTGTGGCGTGGCTTTGGTGGCGTACCGGCCTATAGCGAGGGGGGAGAAGACTGGAACATTCTTATCGATGTCCTGCAGAAGGCTGACGATCTGGTGGTAAAGGCATCCGTCCCCGGTGTTGAACCGGAAAAAATCGATGTGGCTGTGGAGGACAACATCCTGACCCTTAAGGCAGAGAGGAAGACGGAAGCCGAGGGCGATGATGTGAGTTATCTGATAAGAGAGAGGCCGTCGGGCTCGTTCTTCAGGGCGCTGCGGCTCCCGCAGACGGTGGACACCGATAAAATCGAGTCCGAGTACGAGAACGGTGTCCTGACCGTTAAAATGCCCAGGGCTGAGGAAAAGAAGAAGAAACAGATCCAGATCAAGGTAGGCGGCGGGAAAAAGGCCATCGAAGGCGAAACCAGGAAGTAACTGGTAAATCTGCCCTCTATCCACAGGCAAAGGCCTAGCTTTATGGCTAGGCCGTTTTGCTTTTATGGATATACGGGTTATTATTCTTGTCTTACTGTACCGGCTCATATCGAGTAGCCAACGGGGATAATTATTGACAAAAGGTTGGGCATAGATTATATATTGGGTCTAAGAGACATAAAAGAGATACTTTTATGTGGGATGAATAGGAAAGGGGGTAGCGATGGGAATTGAGCAGGACAGGACGAAGCGGGCCCTTGAGGTCGCCATCAAGATGGAGATAGATGGTAAGGAGTTCTATCTTAAAGCCAGCCGGGAGAGCGGTAATGAACTGGGCAGGAAACTTCTCGAGTCTCTGGCCGAAGAAGAGGATACTCACCGGCAGAACTTCGAGAAGATTTATGAATCAATCAGCGCCAGCCAGGGCTGGCCCGCCACTGGCTTCCAGCCCGACGGGGGTAAAAGGTTGAGGACAGTATTCTCCCGGGCCATAGAGGAAACCGGGGCTGGTATCGATGTCCCTGCGACCGAGCTTGACGCGGTGAAGAAGGCTATGGAGATGGAGAACGAAACCCAGGACTACTACAGGGAGCAGGCGGAGACTGCCGGATATGACGCGGAACGCGATTTCTACCGGGCTCTGGTTGATGAAGAGCGGGGCCATTACTTGGTGCTGCTGGATTATTACGAATACCTCAGCGACCCGGCGGGCTGGTTTGTGAGTAAGGAGCGCCCTTCTCTCGATGGCGGTTAAAAGCGGGGCAATAAGAAAGGGGGGTAACGTATATATGCTTGAGGTAAAGCACCTGGCGGTGGCGGTAGGGGATAAGGAAATACTGCACGATGTCAATATGACCATACAGAACGGCGAGACCCATGTCCTCTTTGGCCCCAACGGGAGCGGTAAGACCACCCTTCTGGCGGCTCTGATGGGCTTTCCCAAGTACCGCGTGGTCCGGGGTAGTATAATGTTTCATGGCCAGGATATCACCAATTTATCTCTCGATGAACGGGCCCGCCTCGGCATCGGTATGTCTTTCCAGCGGCCACCCGTGGTAAGGGGTGTAAAGACCAGTGATATGGTCACCGCCTGTCTGGGTAAGGGCGGAGGCGAGAATGCCGTCGCCGAGCTTGCCAGGAAGACGGACCTGGAGGGGTTTCTGGACCGGGAAATAAACTACGGGTTCTCCGGCGGTGAGCTGAAGCGCTCGGAGATGATGCAGCTTCTGGCACAGAAACCCACGCTGGCCCTGCTCGATGAGCCTGAGTCGGGAGTTGACTTGGAGAACATCGCCCTTATCGGCGAATTGATAAATGACCTCCTTGATAAGCACTGCCCCATTCTGGACCGCAAGTGTATGGGGCTTATTATCAGCCATACTGGACACATTCTGGAATATGTCAATGCCCGTACCGGATACGTTATGTGTGATGGCAGGAATACCTGTCATGGCGACCCCCACGAAATACTGCAGGTCATCAAGGAGTATGGCTACGGGGAGTGTGTGAAGTGTATGCTAAGGAGGCGGCAGGATGCCTGAGATAAAGTCATCGAAAACATACCGCGAAAAGGCGAAGAAAGCACTGGACAAGCCGGCCACCTTCGGTACCGATATCGACCTGAAGGATTACGAAGCATCCGGCGATGAGCAGCCCTACCGGAAGGAACCGGCAGAGATACCAGCCAGGGCCAGAGAGCAGATGCTTCAGGCGGGCATCGAGCTTGACGATACCACCAAACGCTCAGGCACCTATATCCAGATGGACAATACCCCGGTTCTTAGCTCTGTAGCCGGTGAAGGAGTAGAGGTAATGCCGGTCAGCCAGGCGATGGACAAATACGACTGGCTGAACGACTACTGGTGGCGGGCGGTGGATGTGGCTACCGATAAGTATACTGCCAGTGTGGAGATGAGCGGGAGCGATGGATATTTTATCCGGGCCCTGCCTGGCCAGAAGGCCGTCTACCCGGTACAGGCCTGCCTCTATATGGCGAAGGCGAAACTGGCGCAGAACGTGCACAACATCGTTATCGCTGAAGAAGGTTCCGAAATCGATATCATCACCGGCTGTACCACCGCCTCGGGAGAGAACCCCGGACTGCATATGGGCGTTTCCGAGTTTTATATCAAGAAGGGGGCAAAGGTCACCTTTACCATGATACATAGCTGGAACCCGGCTGTAGCGGTTAGGCCCCGTACGGGAATCATCGTGGAGGAGGAGGGCACATATCTCAGCAACTATGTGCTGATGAAGCCGGTGCAATCATTGCAGATGTATCCCTCCGCCCGGTGTATCGGCGAAAATGCAGCGGTGAGATACAATAGCATCCTGGTAGCCGGCGAAGGATCATCTCTTGACGTGGGCTCAAAGACATTCCTGGATGCAAGGGGAAGTAAAACCGAAATCATATCCCGTGCTATTACCACCGGTGGAAATATCATCGCCCGTGGCTATATTGAGGGTGATGCCCCCGAGGTAAAGGGCCACCTGGAGTGTCGGGGGCTTATTCTGCAGGGAAACGGCTCGATTCATGCCATACCCGAACTCAAGGGCAATCTGGCTGGCATTGACCTCTCCCACGAAGCAGCGGTGGGTAAAATCGCCGAGGAGGAGGTGGAGTACCTGATGGCCCGGGGACTTACCCGTAATGAGGCCACCGCTACCATAGTCCGTGGCTTTCTCCGCGTCGATATCAAGGGCCTGCCACGGATGCTGGGTGCCGAAATCGAGCGCACCGTTGAGGCCAGCGAAAAGGAGATGATGTAGGACAAATATATGGGGGTTTTCAAGTGAACGTAGAAGCATTGCACAAGCTGGGCTATGGTCTTTATCTGGTTTCCTCCAAGCAGGGTGAGCGGCTCAATGCCCAGACCGCCAATTCCGTATTCCAGATAACATCGCAGCCACCCACCGTTGCCGTCAGTATCAATAAGAACAACATGACCCATCAGTTCATCCACGAAAGCGGGGCCTTTGCGGCGGTGGTGCTGCGCCGGGATACGCCGCTATCCTTTATCGGCAGGTTCGGTTTCAAGTCGGGCAGGGATATCGACAAGCTCGATGGCGTCGATTACAACATCGGCCAGACCGGTGCTCCTCTCGTAAAGGAAAACACCATTGCCTATTTGGAGGCGGAAGTAATCAACGAAGTTGATGTGGGCAGCCATACCATATTCATCGGTAAACTCGTCAACGCCGATATTACCAGCGATGAGCCGGCGATGACCTACGAGTACTACCATCAGGTAAAACGGGGTACCACTCCCAAGGCTGCTCCGAGCTATATCGAGGAGAAAAGGAGGTAGTAAAAGCATATGTCCAAGTATGAGTGCACCGTCTGCGGCTATGTCTATGACCCCGAAATGGGTGATCCGGAAGGCGGTATCGCGCCGGGAACGCCTTTCGAGGAGCTTCCCGAGGACTGGGTCTGTCCTGTTTGCGGGGCGGGTAAGAGCGAGTTTGAGGAAGTGGAGGAGTAGAGGAATTTGAGCTTTGGGAAGGAGGCCGAAATGAAGGCCAGAGAGATAAAGTCTGGGATATACTCGGTAGGTGCGGTTGACTGGGACCGCCGCCTGTTTGACTCGCTCATCCCGCTTCCCGACGGGACGAGCTATAACTCCTACCTTGTCCGGGGAAGTGAGGCCACCGCGCTCGTCGATACGGTGGATGATAGGATGACCGATGTGCTTTTGGGTAACCTGGACAGGCTTGGCGTAACCGATATCGATTATGTCATCGCCAATCACGCCGAGCAGGACCATTCCGGCAGCCTGCCCTGTATTCTGGATAAATTTGCCGGGGCAAAGCTGGTAACAACTGAAAAATGTAAGGGGATGCTTATCGATCTCCTCGGCATAAAGCCGGATGTGTTCGCTGTGGTTGCCGACGGGGAGACCATCTCCCTGGGTGACAGGACGCTCGAATTTGTCCATGCTCCCTGGGTACACTGGCCGGAGACTATGCTGACCTATCTGAGGGAGGAAAGAGTACTCTTCCCGTGCGATCTCTTCGGGTCTCACCTGGCTACTACTGACCTCTACGTAAGGGATGAAGGACGGGTCTATGAGGCGGCCAAGCGCTACTACGCCGAGATTATGATGCCCTTTAGTAATATTATCAGAAAACACCTGGATAGACTCAACGGATATGATATCGATATCATTGCGCCGAGTCACGGCCCGCTCTATTCCAAACCGGGTTTTATCCTGGATGCCTACCGTGAATGGGTGGTCGGCGAGCCGGCCAATATGGTTGTCCTGCCCTATATCTCGATGCATGGTAGTACCCGCGAGATGGTGAGGTACCTGGTCGGTGCCCTGGTGGAGCGTGGTGTGAGCGTACAGCAGTTTGATCTCAGCGTCACCGACCTGGGCAAGCTGGCGATGTCGCTGGTAGATGCGGCTACGATTGTTATCGG
>JAGYOC010000015.1 GCA_018399795.1 Dehalococcoidales bacterium | reverse complement strand
CGGCGGGCTGCCAGTATGGCCGATTCGTTGACCAGGTTGGAGATGTCGGCGCCGCTGAAACCGGCCGTCTGCTTGGCCAGTACGTCAAGGCTGACTGTTTCAGCAAGTGGCTTACCCTTTGTATGGACCTTCAGGATGGCAGACCGTCCGTGTATATCGGGCTGGTCCAGGATTACCCTGCGGTCAAAGCGTCCGGGACGCAGCAATGCCGGGTCAAGTATATCGGGGCGGTTGGTGGCGGCCAGGATGATGACGTTGGTATTGGTATCGAAGCCGTCCATCTCCGTCAGTATCTGGTTCAGGGTTTGTTCTCTCTCGTCGTGGCCTCCGCCCAGACCGGCGCCGCGGTGACGTCCTACGGCATCGATTTCATCGATGAAAATAATGCAGGGGCTATTTCGTTTTGCCTGCTCGAAGAGGTCCCGAACTCTGGATGCTCCGACCCCGACGAACATCTCCACGAACTCGCTGCCACTGATTGAATAGAAGGGTACGCCGGCCTCTCCGGCAATAGCCCTGGCCAGTAGCGTTTTTCCGGTACCCGGCGGCCCTATCAGCAGCAGGCCTTTCGGGATACGGGCTCCCAGTTTCTGAAACTTCTCCCGTGACTTGAGGAACTCGACTACCTCGCGCACATCCTGTTTGGCTTCCTCTGCTCCGGCGACGTCGTCAAAGTTGACTGTGGGCGTGTTGGTGGCGAGCAGCTTGGCCCGGCTGCGCCCGAAGCTCATTGCCTGGCTGTTGGCACCCTGAGCTCTCCGGAACAGGAAAAACAGAAGCCCCCCGAATATGATGAGGGGGAGAAAGTTCAAGGCGATACTGCCCCAGTCGAAACCGGATGGCTTTACTTCCCAGTCAATCCCCTCAAGATTGAAGCCCAGTTCCTTGAGGTCCAGCATAGTTAGCGAGCCCACCACCGTTTTATACTCATTGCCTCGTAAGCTGGTAATCAGAAGTGATTCCCCGTCCACAACGAGTTTGTCTATCTCTCCGTTCTGGGACATCACGATGGCCTGCTCGGTGCTGATTTCCTCCGGTTCATCATTGGCCATCGGCAGGAAAGTGAATAGCGCGATGGCAACACCCAGCATCACGATAAAGATCACCAGATTGCGGTTCAAACCAAAATTCATCAAACGTCCTTTACTGTATCCGGCCGGTGTTTATTGAATTATGTAATATGCATAGCTGATGTAATTATAACAGAAATGGCTGCAAACAGGAAAAAGAGTTGACTGGAAAGGGTAATGGTGCAATAATAATGCATGTCTGGATGACAATACCCCTTTTATTAATGGGATACAGTCTGCTATTGCCTGCCAGGAATATTTGGTATAGCATAGCTTAACGGTAATTAATGGCGTGGTGGTGAAGTGGCAGGCTCCTCTAAATGGTACCGTTAAAAGGGGCTTGATAAAACATCGGAGATTAGATAAACTGAAAGCACTTGTGCCCTGGTGCATTCCAGGGTTTATTTATAGGTAGCGCTTTATATCTGCCTGATATGGCAGGCTGCCGGATATTACCCAATTCTATTAAAGGTGAGTTGGGGGAGGTTAGGATGACAGAGAAATTTGATGAACTTCGGTCAAGTTTAGAAAGCGAGCGCGAGCACCTGAATCAGGAGCTGGCGCAGTTAAAGGCCAGTGCTCCCGGGACCAATGAGAGGCGTGAGGGTAGCCCTTACGGTAAAAGAGAAGAAGAGGCTACAGAAACGGCCGAGCTGGAGACAAGGCTTGAGATGGAGAGGCGTATTAAGGAGCAGTTAAATACCATTGAACATGCTCTGGATAAGTTTGACAAGGGGACCTACGGTTTGTGCGACGTTTGTGGCAAGCCGATAGCTCTACCCCGTCTGGAGGCTCTTCCTTATGCAAGCCTGTGTCTTGATTGCAAGGCTGGACAGGCAAAGAATGCGAAAGCTAAATAGCGTTAGGAGAGAGCGCTGGTATAACGTCGCTTTTTCGCTTATCGCTTTGTCGGTGGTTCTTGCCGACCAGTTCAGCAAAGCCTGGGTGCGCTCCAATATAGCCCTGGGTCAATCGGTACCGGACGGAGCGTTTTTCCACATAACCCACAGCCAGAATACGGGTGCCGCTTTTGGAATCTTTCAGGGCCATACCTTTCCCCTGACGGTAGTCAGCTTCATCGGGGTTGGTATTATTCTTATCTATACCTTTTACCTATGCCGGCGCTTTTCCTTTCTGAACAATATGGTAAGCAAGGCGGCTCTCGGTGTAATGCTGGGTGGTACCATAGGCAACCTCTTTGACCGGATATCACTGGGATATGTAACCGATTTTATCGGTGTTGGTACTTTCCCCACCTTCAATGTTTCCGATGCTTCAATAACCTGTGGCGTCGGTGTTTTCGCCGGATCGCTGATATATTTGTTAGTCAAGGAGAAGCAGGAAACTTGTGACTCCGATGACCTGGGCTGCCGTCGTATTGAGGATTGATTAAACGGAGTCATTTATGTCATTGCAATATATCTGCTGCTTGCAGAAGCTGCATACTGGTGATGAGTGAGAGGTGTCAGGTACAAGATATAGCTTTGTTGCCGCTAGTGCGGGTGAACGGCTGGACAGGTTTGTTGCCGGGAATTGCCCTGCCGTTTCACGGAGTCAGGTACAGCAATTAATTGCTGACGGGCTGATAGTGGTTAATGGCCACAGAACCAAACCTGCTATGAAGCTCGATATCGGTGACAGGGTGGAAGTAAGTTTACCATCTACTTGCCGGCTCGTCCCTGAGGCGTTGCCCCTCGAAATCATCTATCAGGACGATAGCGTGGTCGTTGTTGACAAGCCGGCCGGTATGATAGTACATCCTGCGCCGGGGCATAACTATCACACGCTGGTGAACGTCCTGTTGTCATATTTCCCCGAGCTTGGCGATAGCGGCTCCTTGAGGCCTGGAATAGTACACCGCTTGGACAGGGATGCATCAGGGGTTATGGTTGTAGCCAGGAACGTTCCGGCCCAGCTTGACCTGATTGAACAGTTCAGAAAGCGTTCTGTTAAAAAGGCATATCTGGTTCTGGTCAGAGGGAGGTTGGGTCCTGATAAGGGGATTATCGAGGCGCCTATTGGGCGCGACCCGCGTAACCGGAGGCGGATGGCGGTAGTCGAAGACGGTGAGGGGAGGGCGGCCTGTACGCATTATTCTGTTATCCGCCACCTCAAGGAATATACCTTGATAGAAGCAAGGATGGAGACTGGGCGCACTCACCAGATACGGGTACACTTATCCGCCTTAGGCTACCCCGTGGTTGGCGACAGGGTCTATGGTTCGAAATCGTACCTGTTACCGCGGCTTTTTCTGCATGCCTGTCGGCTGGGTTTCACCCTTCCTGACACTGGCGACTATGTTGAATTTACCTCTGGCCTGCCTTCAGAACTTGAAGGGGTGATGGATGGCCTCGATTAGATTCTCTCCTGCTATCATGTTAGAATACTTGATAAATCACCGATTGTGGACAGAGAGATTACATGACCAGACCGGTTAGAGTGCGTTTTGCCCCCAGCCCCACGGGCTATCCCCATGTTGGTAATATCAGGACTGCCCTGTTCAACTGGCTGTTTGCCCGACACAGCGGTGGCGGGTTCATCGTCCGCATCGAGGATACCGATGTGGCCAGAAGGGTCGAGGGTGCACTGGATGCCATTCTGGGAGGTCTCGAGTGGCTCGGGCTTGACTGGGATGAGGGCCCCGGTGTTGGAGGGGAATACGGGCCCTATTTCCAGTCCCAGCGCCTTGACCTGTATCGTGATGCGGCCGAACGTCTCATTCGGCAGGGCGATGCCTACCGCTGCTATTGCTCTTCGGAGCGTCTCAGGGAGATGCGTGAGGAGCAGGCCAGGCGCAAGCAGCCACCGGGCTATGACCGGCGGTGCCGTGATTTAAGCGAGCCAGAACGGGCACACAAAGAGGCGGAGGGTATACCCTCCGTGGTACGCTTCAAGACCCCCCTGGAGGGAAGAACCGCTTTCAATGACGTCATATGGGGTGATGTCGCCTTTGAGCACGGCAATATCGACGACTGGGTTCTGCTCAAATCGGACGGTTACCCGACCTATCACCTTGCCAATGTTGTTGATGACCACCTGATGGAGATAACCCATGTCCTCAGGGCTGAAGAATGGCTTTCCAGTACGCCCAAGCACCTCCTGATGTATAAGGCTCTGGGCTTTGAGCCGCCGCACTTTGCCCACCTGCCGATGATACTTGGTTCTGACCGTGCCAAACTGAGCAAGAGACACGGCTCGGTGTCGATAACCGATTACCGCGCACAGGGCTATCTTCCTGAGGCGATGGTGAATTTTCTCGCCCTGCTGGGATGGTCTCTGGATGATAAGACCGATATACTTTCCCGGGATGAGCTGATAGCAAGTTTCTCCCTGGAGAGGGTCAGTCGTACCGGAGCTGTTTTTGACCGGGATAAGCTCAATTGGATGAACGGGGCATACATTCGCGGCCTCAGTACGGACGATTTGACTGCCCGGGCGTTGCCCTTCTTGGAAGAGCACCTGCCTGCCGATATAAATAGGCCGTTACCGGTAGAATACATAAAAAGCATTATGCCCCTTGTTCAGGAAAGGGCCCGTAATCTGGCTGAGGTGCCAGGAATGATTTCGTTTTTCTTCGGTGGCAGGCTCGAATATGAGCCTCGCCTTCTGGTGGGTAAAGGGATGGACAGGGAGTCATCCCTCCGGGCGCTCGAGATATCCAGAAAGAGGCTTGAAAACCTGGTTTCCTTTGATATTGCCACCCTGGAGGGAACGCTGAGGCCGCTGGCCGAAGAACTGGGCTTGAAGACGGGACAGCTCTTCGGTACGCTCCGGGTAGCTGTTACCGGACGTACTATAGCGCCGCCGCTTTTCGATACGATGTCTGTACTGGGCAGGGACCGTGTGCTGGAACGGATAGGTGATGCCCTGGAGAAGTTAAAATCCGTTGACGATATAGAGTGAAACTATGGAAGGGGGTGCAATTTGAAGGCCATTGCCATTTCGGGTAGCCCGAGGCAGAACGGAAATACCCATTATCTGTGTTCACATTCCTTGAAGGCAATTGAGGAGGAGGGGATAGCTACAGAAATAATCAGTATGGCAGAGATGGAAATCAAGCCCTGTAACGCCTGCTATAACTGCAAGAAGGAGGAATCCTGCCCCATTGAAGACGACCTGTGGCCTTTGTATGAGCGGATGAAGGCGGCTGATGCGATAATACTCGCCTCACCGGTATACTTCGGCTCAGCGACAGCACAAATGAAAGCGCTTATGGAGAGGGCCGGTTACATCGCCTATTTTAATGGCCGCCCCTTTGCGGGCAAGGTGGGAGGACCTCTGGTAGTGGCCAGGCGTGCTGGCAAGAACTTCACCCTGGCGCAGCTCACCTTCTGGTTTCAGATAATGGGTTGCTATATTCCCGGTTCCACTTACTGGAACGTTGCTTTCGGTAGCCATGAGGAAGGTAGCGTGAAGCAGGACGAAGAGGGGATGAGAACCGCGTGGAATTTTGGTAAAAATATCGCCTTTCTGATGAATAAACTCGGCACCTAGTCTGCACGGGCGGGATTGACGTAATCTACTCGGGTATCACGTTTCAGTTTGCCTGTGCCGGGCATTTCGTTGGGTATCTTTGTTAGATTTGTACCTTTCTACCGTCAATCCTTTAATGTTTCACTATCTGGTAGGTGATGCTTTCAATCGATGGGAGAACCGGGTTATATCGCACTATACAGGTCCGGTGAGCTTGAGCGAAGGGCCAGCAGGCTGGAAGCGAGGCTGGCATCCTGTGATATCTGCCCCAGGGAGTGTCACTGTAACCGCCTTCAGGGGGAGAGCGGTTTCTGTAATTCCGGCTATCTGCCCTTGGTATCTTCGTTCTGTACACACCACGGAGAGGAACCGGTTATTTCTGGAAAGCAGGGTTCGGGTACCATTTTCTTTGGCAACTGTAATCTGAGGTGTGTCTACTGTCAGAATTACCAGATAAGCCAGCAGCACCAGCGTTGCCACGAAGTCGAAACATCGACACTGGCCGGGCATATGCTCTATCTGCAGGATGAGCTTGGCTGCCACAACATCAACCTGGTTTCGCCGACTCATTTCGTGCCGCAAATCGTCCGTGCCCTGGTCGAGGCGGTACCGATGGGACTCAGCCTGCCGCTGGTATATAACACCAACAGCTATGACTCGGTCGCTACCCTTGAGGAACTGGATGGTATTATAAGCATATATTTGCCGGACCTGAAATATGCCTCTGATTCCTGTGCGCTACGCTTTTCGGAAGCCCCGGATTACGTCTCTATATCCCGCCGGTCTATCAGGGAAATGTACCGGCAGGTCGGGGGGCTGGTGGTGGATAAATCGGGGGTGGCGAAGCGCGGGTTGATTGTCCGGCACCTCATACTGCCCGGTGGGCTGGCTGGTAGCCGCGAGTCACTGGCCTGGCTGGCAAAAGATCTATTCGGGGAGGTTGCTGTCAGCGCTATGTCGCAATATCACCCCATATACCGGGCCTTTCAATATCCCGAGCTATCGCGCAAAATATCAACTGAGGAATATCAGGAAGCGCTTGATATAATGGCTGAATTGGGCCTGAGCCGGGGTTGGATGCAGGAGATGGATTCCTCTGATGATTACCTGCCCGACTTCGAAGGTGAGGGCCATCCCTTTGTATAACCGGTATTGTAAACAAACAGGAAGTGATCCTATCTTTTCCGCTTGGTAAAGCCGAAACGGATTTTCAGGCCGTTGC
>JAGYOC010000014.1 GCA_018399795.1 Dehalococcoidales bacterium | reverse complement strand
AAGTAGTTCAGTGGTAGAACGCTTCCTTGCCAAGGAAGAGGTCGCGAGTTCGAATCTCGTCTTCCGCTCCAATACAATACTGCGGGGCGACGTAGCCAAGGGGATAAGGCGGCGGTCTGCAAAACCGCTATTCACCGGTTCGAATCCGGTCGTCGCCTCTTCGTGTTTTACCCGGTGTGGATGGGCCGGCGGAGGTGGATATAATCCATAGCCACTCTCTTGTGGCAAATAGCACTTTCCCGTTACACAAATCACCTGTGATTGTTTCTTCAATGCCAGATGAGGGTGGCTGGTATTACGGCGGAGTTTCATCAGCCAATGAAAGCCTGGCATTATTATTCCGTTAGAGAAAAAATTGCTATACTTTACATAGTTGCTGGTATTGCCAGTAAAGAACCGGAGGAGGTGGAGTAAAATGACTGATTTTGACCTTGAGTTGTACTACCAGACGGCCAACAGGATACGGGAAAGGGCTTGCCGGGAGAATCGTCTCACGGAAAACCCTGCTGAGCCCGAACTGAAGAGTATTCTGGCTAGGGAACCGGGCATAAAGCAAACGGTATATGGTAATTTCGCTGCGGAGAGCGAGCCCACCTCTCGCTCGGCTATGTTCACCAAAAACAGCGTAGACCATGGCTTCGGGGAAGCGGAAATGGAGCTTCTCAGACAGTGTGAAGAGGCTCTCGCTGGAGAAAGGCTCATTTCCATTGATTGCCAGGTGGGTAGCGGCAGAACTGACACCACGGTCAGGCTTATCTTACCGGAGCGGTTTGCCCATGTTGCCTACGGAGGGAGGAACCTGTTCATACCCCTGGAAACCAGCGTGGCTATGCCTACCTACCAGATTATCTTCTTTGCTGATAGAGCCTTTGAGTCCAACAAGTCCAAGCCGTTGCCGGAAAAGGATATTACCATCCGCCTGGCGATGCTTGAGGACGGACGCTTTGTCAAGGTTATCCGCAACGGCAACTACATCGGCGAGTTCAAGAAGGGTGTCTTTGCTGCCGAGGACTGGGCCGCCAAGACCAGAAGAGGCGGCATCTTCCTGCACGCCGGTTGCCGGGAAGACTACCTGGAAGACGTTCATGGCGACTACCAGCGTGCTCGTACGCTCCTGGTCGCTCTCAGTGCCAACGGAAAAACCACCACCACCTCACGTATACTCGCCAGGAAGGGGAATGAGAAGTCCTGGCTGGTACAGGATGATGGCGGTACCCTTATGCCGGGTTGTTCTTTCTATGGCTTCGAGGCGGGAGGTATTTTCGTCAAGACGGAGGGGGTGAATCCAGGCGACCAGCCCGAGATTTATTACGGACTACTGAGGCCGGAAACCGTCTGTGAGAATGTCTGGGTCAACGATGATGGAGACCTCGACTTCTTCAATTTTCAGAGAACGTCAAACGGCAGGGCGGTTATACCCCGCCAGTATTTTATGCACGCAAGCCCGTTCATCGATGTTGACCGGGTGGATAACTTCATCATCATTACCCGTGGTCCTACCATTCCTGCCATATCCCGGCTCAATCACAGGCAGGCGGTTGCACTGATGGTCCTGGGACAGGCTATGGAATCCTCAGCGGGTGACCCGACTATGGCCGGGAAGATACGCAGTGAGTTCTTCTATGACCCGTTTGTGGCCGGAGATATGGCCCGACATGCCAATACCTTCTACGAGATTACCAGTGAGTGCCCAGGCCTCAACTTCTATCTGTTGAATACCGGCGGTGTGGGAGACGCGGAGCATTACATGGATATCCGGCTGGAAAATACTATGGGTATCCTGGACTCTCTGCTGAGGGGTGGTCTGGAAGACTGGGTGGACTCTCCCAGCGGTTTCCAGGTACCGCGGGCCATCCGTGCCGTGGACGATGTATATCTACACCCCGAAAAGCTTTTTCCCGCCGAGGAGTACGAAAGGCGGCAGCAGGAGCTCAACCGGATACGCAGGGAGGCGGTGGAAAAGATCGGCCCCGGCCTTCACCCCGACGTGCGAAATGCCTTTACTCCTGAATGAGGTAAAAACTACGTAATCCCGTCGGCTATTCAAAGCACAGGGAACGGGTATTGACGATAAGCGGCGGGTGGCCTGAAATTAACCGTTATAATCGTGAGCATCAACGGCCAGGTATACGGGCGGCGTGGTGATGTTGCCCGGCGGCATTTACAATGTATAGCCGTTCTCTTATAATTCGGGGCAGATAGGACAGCATGGTTGCTGTTTAGCTTTAGCCGGGGTGGCGGAATCGGCAGACGCAGCGGACTTAAAATCCGCCGGAGAAATCCTTGTGGGTTCGAGTCCCACCCCCGGCACCATTATCGGAATAATACATTGCGCCGCCGGATAAATGTCTATTACTTTCTGGCTATCACCGAGCGTACCGCTGTTCCTATGGCTTCTGCAGTGAGGCCGTATTTCTCCAGAAGTTCGCTGTCCTTGCCCGATTGTGCGTAGGTATCGTTGACGGCGATGTAATCCAGGGGCACGGGCTGCGCCCTGCCC
>JAGYOC010000013.1 GCA_018399795.1 Dehalococcoidales bacterium | reverse complement strand
GGGTAAATGCGAGGGCGCAGACTGCCACAAGAATAGTGCCTAAAGCGCAGGCGCCGAAAAAATTGTATGAACCGATCATGCGGTAAATCGCCAAAGGTATTGTCACCGTCGAGGAGGAGAACACCAAGGTAGCGTTTATCTCTCCTAATGAGATTGCAAAGGCAAATGCGGCTGCCGCTGCAAGGGCCGGCAGCATTACGGGAAGCTCAACTGTGCGAAACACCTTTCCGGGTGAGGCACCCAAGAGCATGGCCGCCTGCAGCTGGCTGGGGGGAATTTTCTTAAGAACCGAACTTACGGTTCGGGCCACAAAGGGATAGGCAATTACCGTGTGGGCGGCAACTATCATAAAAATCCTGGCTCTTCCCAAGTCGGGGATGCTTCGGGAGATGAGAAAATAGCCGAGTCCTAAAATTACGGAAGAAATAGCCAAGGGGGCCATGGAAAGCGTATCGATCAATCGCCCGAGTTTGAGCCGGTACCGAACAGTCAGATAACTCAGAGCCGTCCCCACCACCACTGCCGCCGCTGCAGCAAGAATTCCGATGAGTACACTGTTACGGATAGCCGGCAGGGCAATCCGGCCGAATTGTCCTGCCCCTGAGCTGAGGAGCTGTTGATACCACTCCAGGGTAAAGCGCAGTTCACCGGCACGGGTCACCGGCTTTTGCAATGACCGCACCACTACTGCTACCAGCGGTCCGGCGACTATCAGCAGCATAGCGGCAATATAGGCTGCAATTCCGATAAACCCGGTTTTGGACGGACGATTATAGCTGCGGGGCCGCACTGGGCCGGAGGAGAGTTCCTGGTGAAAGGCCATTTTATTCTGCAGCTTCACATATATTCCCATAATACCTAGAGTGAGCACCAGAGCGATGATCGATAGAGCTCCGGCTGCGGGTATGTCAAATGATGTTTTAGCCAGGCGGTAGATTTCTACCTCGACTGTTGTAAACTGAGGGCCCCCGCCAAGCACTAGTATAATGGCAAAACTGGTAAAGCAGAACATAAAGATAAGCGCCGAAGCGGCGAGAATGGCCGGCATAAGCTGCGGTAAAATAATGGTGAAAAACAGGCGGCGTCGGGGGGCTCCCAGGGTTTGGGCAGCCCACTCCTGCGAGGGGGGCAGCTGCTGCCAGAGGGATGCAATTAGCCGCAATGCAATTGGAAAATTATAAAACCCGTGGGCAAGAATAATCGCCTTTAGGCTGTAGAGCACCCGGAGGGGTGGTTCGGAAAGGTCAAATACCCGCATCAATATAGAATTGAGCAGCCCGCTGTTCCCGAAAAAGATAACAAATCCAAGCACCACTAAAATCGGAGGAAGTACAAAGGGGACCCCCGAGGCGGCCCGCACCAGTTTGCGGCCGGGAAAGCTGTACATCGATAGCAAATATGCACCGGGTAAACCCAGCATAAGTGAAAATATAGTACTCAGAATTGCCTGAAAAAAGGTAAACCAAAGAATACGCAGGGTGTAGGGGGATGTGACTGTCTTTACAAATACCGAAGGGTCGAAACCGCCCTCGGGGAAAAACCCCTTCAACAGGACGCTTCCAATCGGCAGATAGAAGAATAAGGCTAAAAATAACAGTAGAGTGAGAAAGGCCGGATGCGGCCTTTCCCACGAACGGGCTGACGGCAGGTTCATCAGCGGCTTACTGCCCTTGACCAGCTATCGATCCACTGGTCACGGTTGGCATCGATTTTCTCGGCTTCAAAATAGAACCGATTTTCCGGTTGCGGGGCAAAATCGTACGATTCGGGCAGTTCGATTTCCGGCAGTACCGGGTACATCCAGTTGGTAAGTGGAATCACATCCTGGAACTCTTCGGTAAGTACGAAATCGATGAACTTTTTGGCTGCTTCAGGATGGGGGGCGTCTTTTACCACACCCACACCTTCAATCTGCATGTAATGTCCCTCTTCGAACAGTGCGGCCTGATAACGCTGAGAATCTTCATACTCAACATGGTAGGCCGGGCTGGAGGTATAACTCAGCACCAGCGGTGCCTCGCCGCTGGTAAACAGGCCGTACCCGGAGTCCCAGCCCTCGGAGATGGTCAGGATTGAACTCTGCAGCTGCTCCCAATACTCGGTAAACTCATCGCCGTAGGCGTAAATGGTCCACATTAGGAAACCCAGTCCGGGGCTGGAGGTTCGGGGATCCATCAAAATAAGCTTATCCTCAAAACGCGGCTCCGTGAGCTCTTCCAGACTTGTGGGGGGAGTATCAATTTTCTCCGTATCGTAAATGATGGAAAAATAGCCGTAATCATAGGGGGTTACATAATGCTGCGGATCAAATACCAGGTCTTCAGGTACCTTATCCAGATTGGGGGAGGTGTAGGCTTCCAGCACTTTCTCGCTTTTAGCCCGGGTAACAAGGTTGTTGTCAATCCCGATTAATATATCCGCCTGTGGATCGTCCTTCTCCAAGATGGCCTTCTGCAACACCTGTCCGGCATCACCGACCGATTGCAGACGCACCGGAATTCCGTATTCCTGTTCGAAGCGTTCGCTTATTTCGGGGCCTGGCCCCCAGTCAGATGCAAAGGAATCGTAGGCGTACACAACCAGCTCCTCCGCTTCAGTTGTCTGGCCTTCGTCTTGGCCCTCTGCTTCACTTGTACCAGGAGTGAAGAGAACGACCGCTGCAATTGCGAGTGCGACAATAACTATCGCACCGATAAGAATTTTTTTCATGGCATGCTCCTCTTAACAAAAAAAATAGTAACGAGAAAAATGGTAACGGGAAAAATTGTTTTCTGTTTGAGGGGGAACAGCCTGGTCTGTCCTGATCCCTGCGCTGGTATTATCCAGATTCAGGTTCGACGGGTATGTTCTCAGGCTCGCACTTTTTGCGAACCACCCCACAACAGCACCTACAGGGTACTAAGCAAAACTGCTCGTGTCAAGGACAGATGATTCGGGACAGCAATTCGAAGCAATTCAAAGCTAAGATTGAACAGCCCCATTGCTTATGGTATGCTGATATCAAAACAATAGAGGGTAGGCGACTGTGGCAGTGACAATAGCGTGTACCGGCGGGGGAACCGGCGGGCATGTGTTTCCCGGAATAGCAGTAATCGATCAGCTGAAGAAAATCGACAGTTCAACTGAGCTGGAAATTGTATGGATTGGTTCAGGCAAACAGATAGAGCGGGACATCACCCGTCGTTTTGGTGTCC
>JAGYOC010000012.1 GCA_018399795.1 Dehalococcoidales bacterium | reverse complement strand
AGGCATCCACTGCCTCGCGCACCGCATCGGCGGAGGCTTCGGTGGAACAGCCGCCGGAGGCTTCTAAGCACTCCGCCAAATCGAGCAGCTGGTACTTGCGTTCATGGCCCAGCACTACCACATTCGGCATAAGGGCTTCCAGCGCCTCGTGATCAAGCTGAGCGTAGCAGCCGGTAACAACTATGACCGAGGCAGGGTTGTCCCTGGCCAGCCGTCGAATGATTCGCCGGGCCTTTTGTTCGGCCTTGCTGGTGACTGTGCAGGTGTTCACTATAAATATGTCAGCCCCTTCCTGTGGAGGGACGATAAAAAAACCCCGGCTCTTAAAAGTAGATGCCAGGGCTTCACTTTCGCTCTGGTTCAGCTTACAACCCAGAGTGTAAAAAGCTACCTTCATCCTGTTTTCATTTTCTCCTCTACTCTGCTTTTTCCGCGTTCCGCATCGTTCAGCCCGGGTCTCAGCCGCAGCGCCTCGTTGTACGCCTCCAGGGCGTAGGGGTAATCTTCGGCTTGTTCACGGGCATAACCCAGCCGGGCCCACCACTGGGCCACTGAAGAGGTATGGTACAGAGCCGTAGTAATGGCAATATCTGCGTGGTGGTATTCACCGAGACGGATGAATATTTCCCCCATCATATAATAGGCGGTATCGATTCTAGGGCCGGTGGGCGACAAAACTGCATATTCCTCAAACCACTCAAGAGCCTGCAAGTTTCGTCCCTGATAGTAATGAACTTCACCGACTATCTCGACCAGTCGCGGGTCGTACCGGGAAATCTCCATGCCCTGTTGGGCGTAATCCAAAGCTTCGTCATATCGGCCTAAGCGAACCAGACTCCAGCACAGTACAGCGTAGGAGTCCATGTTCTGCGGTGTTTCCTCCAACTCTTGGAGACACACATCCACGGCCTGCGAATACTGTCCGTTGTTATAAAGTCTCAGGGCATCAGGCCTTTCCTGCGCAAAGAGCACAAGACTTGGGAAGAGCATCAACATCAACACTACATTACGCGTTCGCATTCGGCTTTTCTCCCTGGCTCAGTTCAGTGTTCGGAGCTTCCATCTTACAAATACCGTTAAACTTGCAACCGCTCTCCATAATCACATCGGGTGCAGTAATATCACCATCTACCATTGCAGTGGCAAATAGCTCAACCCGAGTGTGGGCATAGACATCACCCTTGATAGTGCCCTTCAGCGAAACAATATTCGCTTCGACCCGGGCTTTCACCACTGCCTCGCTGTCGACATACAGATTTCCAAGAGCACGGATATCCCCTTGAAAGCGTCCCTTTATCATTAAACTGTCGTCAAAGCTCAGTTTTCCGTCGAACGTAATGTCTTCGGTTAATATGGTAACTATATCACTCTCATCTACTTCACGTATTTGTACTTCAGACATCTCTACCCCCATGTTCTATGGCAATCCTACTCAGCGATATTGCCGATGTCAAGTCTGGGAATCTATTCAACAAACTTATTCATCCTCCGGTTCCAACATGTCCAGGGTGTGTTGAAAGGACTGAAACACGGCGTTTCTCATTTCGCCAGTGTATGGATTGTATCGCTGCAGGTCGTAAAACAGCTGCAGCGGATCGTTACAGGTCTGTTCAACAATCTCCAACAGCTTACGGTACCCCATTGTAGCAATTTCGCTCTCCGGCAAGTTCAAGCCCTGCAGAACTCTTCCTATGAAGTGGGTAACTCCCTGGGTGTAGGCTGCCTGATGATCGTGCTCATCCGGACTCATTTCGATAACCTGCATCCCGTATCCCTGAAATGTGTTCTTCCAACGCTCAAAAACAGCAGGC
>JAGYOC010000011.1 GCA_018399795.1 Dehalococcoidales bacterium | reverse complement strand
CCTTGGCTAGATCGCGGCGGTATTCGGCGGCCAGGGTGTCGAGGTCGTACTCGAGGTGTCCGGTTATAAAAATTTGGCGGCCCTGATGGGCGGACACCGCACATACGCCTGCCTCCTCCGATGCGGCTATCAACTCCAGTTGCGGCCGGGAGGCGATATCCTCCGCCCGCACTTCGGTATAGCGGGAGTGGGGCACGGGAAAGCTGTCTTCAAAGCCGCGGAAGAGGGGCATATTGTTGTCGTAGCGCTGGTGCTGGAATACGCCGAACAGCTTTTCCCGGAGGGGATACTTGGGTATACCGTAGTGGTGGTACAGGCCGGCCTGGGCCCCCCAGCATATGTGCAGTGTCGAGTAGACACTGCGGCGGCTGTAGTCCATGATGGCGGCCAGCTCCTTCCAGTAGTCTACATCCTCGAAGGGGATAGTCTCTACCGGCGCGCCGGTGATGATCATTCCGTCGTAGCGTTCCGTGCGGATGTGCTCCAGGGATGTGTAAAAACGCTGCAGATGGTCCGGGTCGGTATTTTTAGACTCATGCGAGATGGGGTGTACCAGCTCTACATCGACCTGCAGGGGGCTGTTACTCAGCAGCCTCAGCAATTGGGTTTCGGTGGCTATTTTGGTGGGCATGAGGTTCACCACCGCGATTTTCAGCGGGCGGATGTCCTGGTGTTGTGCCCGGTCTTCGGGCATGACAAAGATGTTCTCCCGCTCCAGGGCTGCTTTGGCGGGGAGAGTTGTCGGTATGTTTATCGGCATGGGAGCCTCCTTACTACGGCGCCCCCAACCGTATGCGCCGGGAGCGGGCGGAAGGAGGCGGCGGGGTTATTGTGTGTACATCATCATAGAGATTGCGCGAGTCATTGAATGCAGGTTGTGTTGCGCCTTATAGAAACAATTCATACCGAAAGACTAAGAAATAATCCGCAGCTGTGCAAGCCCCTAATGAGAAAAATTTATGAAATACAGGCAGAATTGAACCGGACTCTCGAATAGTGGCGTGCAGCGAGGAACGCTAATAGAAATACTCGAACACCTTTTCGACTATTTCCAGTCCCCCTCGCCGGCCGATATCGCTGAAGCTTGGGATGCCGGTGCCGTGGTTTTCGGGTCCGTGGTATTCGATTTGGATTTCCGCATCAACACTCTCTTTGATGTAGCTTTCCATGCGGCCGCGCACCGGCGACTTCAGTGCACCCTGCCGGGTGGATTCGGCGCGGACTTTGAGCTCCTCTCTCCCGGTCAGTGTTTTTCGGGAGATGATAATTGCAACTCCCTCCACCTCCGGATTGCCCTCGGCATCACGCCGGCTGAGGTTTTCGATGCTCATAATTTTTGCGCCATTATAAGTGGCAAAAAAGCGTGGTTTGTCATCGATTTTAAGAAAACCGAGAAAGCCCATGAAATAGCTGCCCATCCAGGGAATTTTTGCGATCGACAGCATGAAGGAAATGCCCGGACGGGAGAAGTTGTTGCTCTGCATCCAGATCCAGGATTCGGGGAAGGAGGTGCCCCAGTCCTTTTCTATGTAGCCCCGGCCTCCGGTAAAATCGATTGTCTGCCCATTTACTTGAAAGCCCCCGGCGAGTCCCTGGTCCATGGAAACCAGGCCGTGTTTGCACTCCATTTTCGGAATAAAACTGTACCAGCCCATGATGCCGGGGCTTAGCAGCCGTGATGGGTAGGGGCAGGGGTTCTGAAAATCGATTCGCCCCTGCAGGCTGAGCTCCGGATCTTCAATGTGCAGGTCGATATAAGAGTCGGTAAACAGCGAATTGCCGACCCTCACCTGGAGTGCTTTTTCCGAGGCTTCAAATTCTTCCAGTGGATAATGGATAAAACGGGTTTCTCCGCTTAGACCGTTGATCACCTGAATAAATGCATAGCGTTCTTCCGGAAGTGTTCCGAGGGCAAGCCCGGGAATAAGGGCATAGACATGCTGCAGGTCCGCGGATACCTGTTTAAAGTACCAGCCTTCAAAATAACCATTACGGGAAAGACTGCCCTGAAAAATGGATGGATGATAGAGTTTACGAAGTGCTTTCATGTAAGGAAGTATAATTAAAACGGGCCCGGTCTGCGACCGAGCCCTGAAATTTGTGTGTTTCTTGCGAAGATTTTAATAATCTTCCAGCGGGGTGATTTTTCCGACTGAATTGATTAGCTCGATATCTTCCTTGGAAAAGTTTTTCTTCTGATACCTATCTCCTAAGAAGCGGAGCGTAAAGAACAGAGCTACAATACCAATTACCAGCAGTATCCATACGTTGGGAATAAAGGAGGAGAGCAGGTAAAGTACCGCTGAAATAGCGGCTGGTACCAGGGCATAGGGAATCTGGGTTTTCACGTGGGCGATGTGGTCGGACCCCGCAAAAATTGAGGACATAACAGTGGTATCGGAGATCGGGCTGCAGTGGTCACCGAAAATTGCACCTGCGAACACCGCACCGATAATTACATAGATAAGCTCAATTCCGCCGATGTTATAGGCCAGAGGAACGGCGATAGGAGTAAGAATTGCCATGGTTCCCCAGGAGGTACCGGTTGAAAAGGCGATGAACATACCGATTATAAAGACCAGGAAGGGCAGCAGGCCGGCGCTCATCCAGCTCTCTGTGGCACTCACAACATAATCGGCGGTGCCCAGTTCGCCGGTAACCGTGCCGATCGACCAGGCCAGCACCATGATAACCAGAGCCGGCAGCATGGTTGAAATACCGGAGAGGATAGTCTCTTCAATCTCTTTGAAGCTCAACTTGTGAATAACCGCAAGCACCAGACCCATCAGGGACATTGCAAAGGCTGCCCAGGTAAGTGCAACCGCAACATCAGTGTCCGCCAGGGCATCCATTATGCTCTTTCCTTCGGGCCCGCCGCCGGTATACCACAGTGCCCAGACGCCCACTCCGATTAGAGTTACCAGGGGCAGTACAAAGTAGAA
>JAGYOC010000010.1 GCA_018399795.1 Dehalococcoidales bacterium | reverse complement strand
CCCTGCGGTACTCCCTCGCAGTAGTACTGCTCATAAAGGCGGCCATCCCGTTTGATATGTACCCTGAGCCAGGATGATAGGGCATTTACTACCGAGGCGCCCACACCATGTAAACCGCCCGATACCTGGTATATTTTACCACCGAACTTGGCACCGGCATGCAGGGTAGTCATAACGGTCTCCAGTGCCGACACCTTCGTTGCGGGGTGGATGTCTACCGGAATGCCGCGGCCGTCGTCTTCGACGGCGACCGATTTATCCTGTTCCAGGGTAACCGTTATTCGGGAGCAAAATCCGGCCATAGCTTCATCGACGCTGTTGTAGACAATCTCATATACAATATGGTGCAGGCCACGCTGGTCAGTGCTGCCAATATACATCCCGGGCCGTTTGCGCACCGCTTCGCGACCACCCAGGACCTGAATGTCCTCGGCGGTGTAGCCGTTACTTTGAGGCCCGTTGGAAACCAGCTCTTCGTTGACCATAGACGGTCATTACCTCCGTGATATCAATGAAATATGAATGGACGTGTCCCCAGTAGAGGTTGAGGCGAAAAAGGCAGATGGCGGTGGCTCAAATGCCGGCGAAGGATTAATACAACAGCACAAAACTATACCCAGTATCAGGTTCACCATCCTGAATAATTATAGCATAAAACAGCCGCTTGATAAAGGGGGGTTATCAGGGGTATATTGCGGTGGCACCGAGCGCTGTGGTTTCCTCTATTCCCAGCATCAGGTTCATGTTCTGAACTGCCTGGCCGGCTGCACCCTTGACCAGGTTATCGATGGCACTGACCGCAATAAGCCGCCCCGTCCTTTTATCAAGGGTCGGGTAGATGTAGCAGAGGTTGTTGCCCCAGGAATACTTGGTGTGAGGGGGAGAATCGATTACCCTGACGAAGGGTTCATCACAGTAGAAGTCACGATAGATGTCAAGAATTTTTTGTGCGCCCTGGCTGTCTTTGATAAAGCTTTCTTTTGCCAGCGGGGCATAGGCGGTGGTCAATATGCCCCGGGTTACCGGTATCAGGTGGGGGACAAACGATACCCGCGGGGATACCCCCTGTATGAGCTGGCCGAGCTCCTGGACTATTTCGGGAAGATGGCGGTGTCCTCCCGTGGCGTAGGCGGCAATATCCTCATTGGCTTCTGGGAAGTGTGTTTTCAGGCTCAGGCTCCGGCCGGCCCCCGATATGCCGGACTTGCTGTCTATGATGATTTCCGGCGTAATTATTCCGTGCTTGACGGCAGGGGCCAGTGCCAGTATGGCCCCGGTTGGGTAGCATCCCGGATTGGCTACCAGGGTGGCTTGAGCGATTTGGTTGCGGTGCAGTTCCGGCAGTCCGTAGGTTGCGCTGGCCAGCAGATCGGGACGGGGGTGATGAGACCCGTACCAGTTGAGGTAATCGGAGGCATCCTTGAGCCTGAAATCTGCACTTATGTCAACCACCCTTACCCCGCGTTCGATAAGCGGTATTACCTCTCTGGCGCTCTCTTGATGGGGCATGGCGGAAAAGGCGAAATCGACCTCCTCAAGCTTTTCGGAGATAGAGAGTTCGATATCAGCCAGGTGCGGAAAAGCGCTACCGAGCGTCTTACCCGCCAGGCTGCGCCCGGTAATTGAGGTGAGTTCTACTTCAGGGTGACCGGAGAGAAGGCGCGCCAGCTCGATGCCGGCATACCCGGTAACATTGATAATGCCTACTTTCACTTTACTCACTCGTCTTGCCTCCTTCGCAGATAGTTTCCATTGATGACATATGCTTCCTGGTACCGATAGCGATGAGCATGTCGCCGACCTCGATAGGTGTATCGCCGGCCGGATTGGTTACGAGGCGACCGGTTTGCTTTCTTATGGCCAGGATAACAACCTTGCTCTGCCGGCGGATATCATCCACGGTTTGCCCTGCCAGCGAGCAGTTGTCGCCGATAATTATATTTTCCATATCCAGTTCCCGGCCGCGACCGTAGGTTACCGTGTCGATAAAATCAACCACGCCGGGGCGTATGGCGAGCATTGCCATGCGCCGGGCCCCGATTTTATTGGGGGATACCACCCGGTTGGCCCCGGCTCTCTTCAGCTTTATCTCAGCCTCATCATTACTGGCCCTCGCTTCGATATAAAGGTCGGGTCGCATCCCGCGTGCGGAGAGGGTTATGTAGGTATTGTCGACGTCGCTATCTACGGCGGCCACCAGACCCCTGGCACGCTCTACCCCGGCCTCAGATAGTGTCTTATCGCTGGTGGCATCGCCGAGGATGTATAGGTGGCCAGCCTCTCCTGCCCGGGAAATGATTTCCGGACGGCTGTCCACCACGATGAAGGAGATGCCTTCTTCGACAAAGGTGCGGGCTATGTCCTCTCCGACCCTACCGTAGCCGCACAGGATGAAATGGTCTCTCATTTTCTCTATTCTGGATTTCATTTGCCTCCTCCCCAGGGTGGTGTATAACCTTCCCTCGATGAGATATTCGAGCAGTGCGCTGAAGATAAGGGCGGCACCGCTGACGCCGCCGACGATCAGGAATATGGTAAAAATCCTGCCGGTTGCACTCAGGGGATTTACCTCGCCATATCCCACCGTGGATATCGTTATTACCGTCATGAAGAGGGCGTCGGTGAAAGCCCATCCCTCTATTTGCATATAGCCGATGGTGCCGGCGGCAGTGATGCTGGCCAGTATTATAAGACCCTGGAGCAGCCTTTTGCGAGGTTTCAATTTTTTACCGTCCTCGTGATTAAACACTATTTTAGCATACTATAGCCGACAGCGTGCTCTATGGATCGGCGGGCAGATATCGGGAGATGAATCGAGATGCGCAGAAGTTTGTAACCCTGCTTCCAGTGGTGTTAACATTTTAGTCAGGGTTAATTCGTCATGGCAGTAGAAGACGTGGGAACAGATTTGAAACCGATCGGTTTTGTCCGAACGGTGCCCGGGTGTCCGGACCTGTCCGGCACGTGGCGGGCGCGATCCGAGATCATTATTGATGAGGCATTCAGCGAAGCGACCGAAGGCCTCGGTGGCTTTTCCCATATCATCGTGCTCTACTGGTTGCACCGGGCGTATAGAAGCCGTCTCTCCATGATGGTGCATCCTCGAGGCAGAAGGGAGAACCCGCTGGTTGGTCTGTTTGCCACACGCTCACCAAACAGGCCCAATCCGGTGGGGATAATGGCGGTCAGGTTGCTCGAATGCCGCCGGAATGTACTGGTAGTGGAAGGGCTTGATGCCTTTGATGGTACACCTGTGATTGATATCAAGCCCTATATACCTCATAGCGACTGTATGGAAGCCGCCCGTGTCCCCTCCTGGATAACGGACCACCGTAATCTTGAAGGAAAACTCGAGGACATATACCGCCGCCTGAGCTCACATTACGGACCTCAGAACTGGTGGCCTGCCGACGGCCCGTTTGAGATGATGGTAGGAGCGATACTGACCCAATCGGCGGCCTGGCGTAATGTGGAAAAGGCGATCGCCAACCTGCGAGAAAGTCACCTGCTCTCTCCCGAGGCGCTGCGCCGGCTGGAACAAGAAGAGATTGCTGCCCTTATCCGAGCCTGTGGGTACTACAATGCCAAGGCGCTCAAGCTTGTCGCACTGGTGAAGTGGCTCGGGGGAACATGGAGCGACGACCTGGAGAGGCTTTTTGCCCTTGACACCGCCGAGCTACGGGAAGAGCTGCTCTCGGTTTACGGTATCGGTGATGAGACGGCGGACTCGATAATCCTATATGCTGCAGAGAAGCCCGTTTTTGTGATTGATGCCTACACACGCCGCATTGTAGACCGTCTCGGACTGGCGCCCCGTGGCGGGGATTACGTGGCCTACCAGTCACTCTTCATGGATAATTTGCCCTCAAGCAGCCAGTTGTTCCAGGAATATCATGCCCTGCTGGTTCGCCTGGCCAAGGAGGTTTGCCAGCGCAGGCCGCGCTGCAACGGTTGCTGCCTGAAGGGTGTTTGCTCCTACGGGCAAGAGCATGCCGATCAGGGCTGAGGGCTGCTTTTGCTAATGCTGCCCGGGGGTATTATACTTCCGTATAAAGCCGAGGAGGAGATATATGGATTGCGAATACCTGACCAGTGCTCTGGTAGGCTGGATAAGGGAGAAGGTCATTGCCAGCGCTTGCCGGGGCGTGGTGATGGGAATGAGCGGGGGGCTCGATTCGTCGGTAGCGGCGGTACTATGTAGGCGCTCTTTTCCTCAGGATGTATTGGGATTGGTTATGCCATGCTATAGCTGTGAAGAAGATGCCGAGCATGCCATAGCCGTTGCCGGTCGGTTCGATATACCGATAAGGGTAGTAGCCCTGGACGGGGTCCTCGATAAAACGCTCGAGGCTCTGGGCGTTGAAGAGAGGGATAGGGACCGGGGCAGGTTGGCCATGGCAAACCTGAAGGTGAGGCTGAGAATGCCTCCTCTATACTACTTCGCTAACCAGCTTGGTTACGCGGTGGTGGGTTCGAGCAATCGCTGCGAGCTAGCTCTGGGCTACTTCACCAAGTACGGTGATGGCGGGGTTGACCTGTTACCCCTGGGAAACCTGGTCAAAAGCCAGGTACGGGAACTGGCTCGCTTTCTGGATATCCCACAGGATATCATCGATAAACCCCCATCGGCCGGCCTCTGGCCTGGACAGACCGACGAAGACGAGATGGGCATTGGCTATGATATGCTGGACCGATACCTTCTTACCGGAGAGGCCACCGCTAATGTAAGGGAGATTATTGAGAGCAGGATGGCGGCCAATGCGCATAAACGTCAGCCGCCGCCGGTAGCAGAAATTTAATACGGGGTGGATAGTGGATGGATAACGGAGAGGTCAGAATTGTCACCGATAGCACGGCGCTGGTATCGGCAGAGGAGCGAGAGCTTCACAACATCAGTGTTATTCCACTGAAGGTTATATTCGGCGCCGAGGTCTATAGCGAAGGAATCGATATCACCAATGAGGATTTCTACCGACGCCTGGCCGGAAGGGGTGTGTTGCCCACCACCTCGCAACCGCCGGTGGATGACTTCATCCACATTTACCGCAGCCTTGCTGAAGCCGGTCACCCGATTCTATCCCTTCACATCTCCAGCCGCCTGAGTGGCACGGTCAATTCGGCGCGGTTGGCCCGGGACAAGCTGCCCCAGGCCCGAATTGAGATAGTGGACTGTCTTACCGTGGCCCTTCGAATGCTGATAGGCCCTGCGGTCAGGGCTGCGGAAGCGGGCTACAGACTCGCACGGCTCAAGGAATATATCGAAAAATTGAACGCGGGTATGAATGCCTTCGGCGCTCTGGGGACCCTGGAGTATCTGGCCAAGGGTGGTCGTATCGGGGTGGCCAGAGCCCTGCTCGGAACGGTGCTGAAAATAAAGCCGCTCCTTGCATTTGAGGGAGGCGAGCTTCACGTTCTCTCCAGGGCGAGGACCAGCGCCAAAGCGATAGATTCTATAGTGGAAATGATGAATAGGCGAATAAGTGGAGAATCGCCGATATATGTTGATGTTGTGCACACGAAGAATCTGGAACCGGCTCTGCTGCTCAAAGAGAGGGTTGCAGAGGAATTCAATTGTGTCGATCTGGAGCTCATTGAGCTGGGCCCGGTGCTGGCCAGCCATCTGGGGCCGGGTTTTTTCGGCATCGGATTCTATGGCGAAGAGATTGTGCGCTAGAAATTCGGCTAACCTGTCGGCTTTCAGGCCAGTAGAACCTTACTTGTTTTGGCCCATACCCTGTGGTATTATTGATTTTGAGGCGAAAATGACCACGGAGAAAGAGAAAGCACTGGAGCTAGCCATCAGCCAGATCGAGAAGCGGTATGGCAAGGGTTCTGTGATGAAAATGGGGGGTAGGTCGGAAGTGGCGCCGGTGGAAGCTATACCGACCGGTTCACTGGCGCTGGATATGGCGCTTGGTGTCGGTGGCATACCCAGAGGGCGTATAACCGAAATATTTGGCCCCGAAGCGTCAGGAAAGACCACGCTGGCGCAGCACGTCATTGCAGAGGCACAGAAAAAGGGTGGAACGGTAGCATATATTGATGTGGAGCATGCCCTGGATCCCAAGTATGCGGCTGATTGTGGTATTGACGTGGATAATGTGTGGATCTCCCAGCCCGATACCGGCGAGCAAGCGTTGGGGATTGCCGAGGAGCTGGTCAGAAGCACCGCGGTTGATGTCATAGTAATTGACAGCGTGGCCGCGCTGGTTCCCCGCATAGAGATCGAGGGTGATATGGGAGATGCCCACGTCGGGCTGCAGGCACGATTGATGTCGCAGGCCCTGAGGAAGCTTGCCGCTGCCATCGGAAGGGCTGGTACCGCGGTATTGTTTATTAACCAGCTCAGGGAAAAGGTTGGTGTTATCTTCGGCAACCCTGAAGTAACACCGGGCGGAAGAGCGCTCAAATTCTATAGCTCGGTCAGAATAGATCTTAGGCGTGTTGAGACGATCATGGACGGGAACAGGGCGATTGGCAATCGCGTTAAGGCCAAGGTGGTCAAGAACAAGGTGGCACCACCGTTCCGTAGCACAGAATTCGATATTATGTTCGGCCGTGGCATCAGTCGGGAGGGTGGCCTGATTGATGTTGGTTTAGAGCTGGGGCTGGTCAAGAAGGCTGGTTCTTTTTTCTCCTATGGTGAAGTTCGTCTGGGGCAGGGTAGGGAGAACTCCAAGCAATACCTGAAGCAGCATCCTGAGCAAGCTCAGGAGATTGAGCAACAGATTAGAGCCTCAGCCGTAGAAACCAGTACTGCGATTTCTGAAGGTCGATAAAAAAAAGTAATCCGGCCGTCAGGGAAATTGCATATAAAACAGAATACTGTATCTGTAGAGGCTGAGGCTTGAGGGCTTTGGCCTTTATTTTTTGGTGGGGGTGGTACCGGCGATGGGCAGGATTACTGCTCTGAGAATGGGAAGGGGGCGGAAGGAGAGGGTGAACGTATATGTCGAAGGGAAGTTCGCCTTCAGTCTGGCAGCTCAGATTGTTGCCGATGAAGGGCTCGGTGTTGACCGGGAGCTGACCCAGGGGCAGATGGAGGCATTATCGCGGAAGGATGCCCGGATGCGATGTCTCTCTGCCGCCGTGAGTTTTCTCAGCTACCGCCCCAGGAGTGAATTCGAGGTACGGGAGCGGCTTGGCCGTTACGGTTTCGACAATAAGAGTATCGAGGAAACGGTCGACCGGCTCAAGGAGCAGGGGCTGGTAAGCGACCTTGAGTTTGCCCGCTTCTGGATAAATGACCGGCAGCTATTCAGCCCGCGCAGCAAGTGGCTGATCGGACTTGAGCTGAGGCGCAAGGGGATTGACCAGGCAGTAATCGAGCAGGTGGTGGGCGAGATCAGTGACGAAGATAATGCCTACCGGGCGGCTTCAACCAGGGCGCACCGGTTGCGGGGAAAAGAATACCGGATTTTTCGCCATCGTCTGGCCAGCTATCTCGGCCAGCGAGGCTTTACCTATCAGGTAATAAATAACACTGTGGAACAGTTATGGCAGGAAATAAAGGACTAGTTCGGGTAATTAGGGCAAGAAATAGACCCAGAACTGCCAAAGGTATTGAAGTGGTATCCTTTCAGTCCTTGGTTAATGGCCGGGCTGTTACCAGAAGAGAGGTGTAAAGGTGCCAACAAACATGGGAGCGATAAATATATTAACCATCCTTTTCAGTTTCATTATTGGTGGGGTGGCTGGGGCGGCTTTCGTCTTCTTTTTCCGGAGGTTTCGACTGAACCGGGAGATGCGTCTTGCCGAGAAAAAGGCGGCCCAGATTCAGACTGAAGCGGAACATAAGGCGAGGGACGTGGTTAACGAGGCCAAAGCGGAGGCGACAAAGCTGAGATCCGCAGCTGAAGCGGACTGCCGCGAAAGGCGCACGGAGTTACAGAAGAACGAGAACCGTTTGATACAGAAGGAAGGGACTCTGGAACGCAAACTGGATGATGTGGATCGTCGCGGACGCGAATTGACCAAAAAAGAGGAAAAGATCGAGTCCATTCGTACCCAGCTGGAGGAAGCCAGGGGCAAGCAACTGGCACAGCTGGAGGTGATTTCGGGTATGTCCACCGACGAGGCCAAAAAAACGCTTCTGGATGCCGTGGAAGCAGAGATAAAGGACGAGGCGTCACGGAGGCTACGGGAATGGGAGAGCGAGCTGAGAGCGGAAGAGAACCGGAAGTCTCAGGAGATTCTGTCCCAGGCCATCCAGCGCTATGCCTCCGATGTGGTTGCCGAGGCCACGGTAACCAGCGTGTCCATACCGAACGATGATATGAAGGGCCGCCTTATTGGCCGGGAGGGCCGCAATATCAGGGCCCTGGAGCAGGCGACCGGGGTTGATTTAATTATAGATGATACCCCCGAGGCGGTAACCCTGTCCAGTTTTGACCCGGTGCGCCGTGAGGTGGCCAGGCAGGCACTGACCAAGCTCATACTGGACGGACGTATTCATCCCGCACGTATAGAGGAGGTGGTCAACAAGTCCAGGGAAGAGGTTGAGGCGGAGGTGTACAGTGCCGGAGAGCAGGCTGCCTACGAGGTGGGCGTAACCGGTCTGCGCCCGGAGCTCTTGAGGCTGCTGGGGAGGCTCAAGTTCCGGACCAGCTATGGCCAGAATGTCCTGTTACACAGCATCGAAGTGGCTCACATATCCGGTATGATTGCCAGTGAGCTGGGGGCCAACGTGGCCATAGCGAAAAAGACGGGATTACTGCACGATATCGGCAAGGCCGTGGACCACGAAGTGGAAGGGACTCACGCCGCTATTGGTGCCGACCTGGTGAAGCAGTGGGATAAGTCCTCTGAGGTGGTCAGGGGAATCGCGGAACACCATGGCGAGACCGGGACCACCAGTCTCTGGGGTTTTATCGCCTCCGCAGCAGACGCCATCAGCAGCGCAAGGCCGGGAGCGAGGCGCGAATCACTGGAGGGTTACCTGCAGCGTTTGAAGGCTCTCGAGGACATCGCCACCGGCTTCAAGGGAGTGGAAAAATCCTACGCCATTCAGGCCGGTCGAGAGATACGTATTCTGGTCAAACCGGAGGAAATCGACGATGTCGGCGCCATGCGGCTTGCCCGGGATATCGTGAAAAAAATAGAGGAGGGTTTGCAGTATCCCGGCCAGATAAAGGTTATCGTCTTGCGGGAGACCAGGGCGGTGGATTATGCCAAATAGAAAGAAGTTGGATGACAGGACGTTTATCCGGTCTTTGTGTAATCGCATGCTATTAATCCGTGGGGGAAAGGGATAACGATGCTGATAATGGTGATAGGTGATATAATCGGCCGCCCTGGAAGGCGTGCCGTGAAGAGGCTATTGCCCGATATTTCCAGGCAATATGGGGTGGATATGGTTATTGCCAATGCCGAGAACGTGGCCGGCGGTATCGGGGTAACTGTAGGCACGGCCAACGAGTTGCTCAGTGCTGGCGTAGACGTTCTTACCTCGGGCAATCACATCTGGGCGGAGAAGGAGATAATACCGTATCTGGACAGTGAAATGCCCATTTTACGGCCGCTGAACTACCCTCCTGGCGTGCCAGGGCGGGGCTATTTACAGATGGGAGAAGTTCTGGTGGTTAATCTGATAGGAAGAACCTTTATGGGTAGTTTCGACTGTCCTTTCCGTGCCATGGATGGGCTGCTGGACAGGCTGAGACCGTTGCCGACCACTATTATTGTAGATTTTCATGCCGAGGCTACATCGGAAAAGATAGCCCTGGGGCATTACCTGGACGGCAGGGTCAGTGCCGTACTCGGTACGCATACCCATGTGGGTACCACCGATGCCAGAGTACTGCCCGGAGGTACGGCATATGTTACCGATATCGGGATGACCGGACCGCTGGAATCGGTAATCGGGGATGATATTGAGGCTGTTACCCGTCGCTTCCTGACCATGATACCGCACCGCCTCTCTGTGGGCAGTGGCAGGGTGCTCTTCGATGCCATGCTGGTCAGGATAGATGGGGACACGGGAATGGCCACAGGTATAGAGAGACTTACCAGGGAGTCAGATTGATGCCATCCCGGGTTGACCTGCATGTTCATACCACCGCATCTGATGGACGCTTCCGCCCGAAGGAGATTGTGTCCCGGGCAGCCCGGCAGGGACTGAGAGCCATTGCCATCACCGACCACGATACCGTCGACGGTGTTCCCGAGGCGTTGAAAGCGGCCAGGTCATACCCGGGCTTGAGAGTTATCCCCGGTGTTGAGCTCAGCACGGACTTTGCCCGGGCCGAGGTACATATTCTGGGGTATTTTGTTGATATAAAAAATGGTGAGTTCATTGCCGGGCTGGAGAAGATGCGCCATTCGAGGGATGAAAGGGCTCGGGCAATGATAGAAAAATTGAAGGCACTCGGCGTTCGTATCGAGTGGACACGGGTGAAAGAAATAGCCGCAGGTGGTTCGGTGGGAAGACCTCACCTGGCCCAGGCAATGCTGGAAAAGGGCTATATTGGCTCCTTTACCGAGGCGTTCGACGGCTATATCGAGAGGGGAGGTCCTGCCTATGCCGAACGGGAGAAAGTGACCCCCGTCGAGGCGGCAGGAATTATCGTGCGTGCGGGTGGACTACCCGTGCTGGCACACCCCCTATTTATTGATGACTGGCAGCAGGTGGTAGTCGAACTCAGGGGGGCGGGTCTGGCAGGTATCGAGGTCTACTATGACGGCTATAACGCTCCGGAGAGAGAGAGCCTGCGGATAGTGGCGGAAAAGTACGGGCTGGTTGCCACGGGCGGAAGCGATTTTCACGGTATTGACTCGGCTACCGAAACGGCGCTGGGCGGTGCTGATGTTCCGTCAGAGGTGGTGGATCGACTTGTTGCATTGGCGAGATCCCGGGGCGCTCAGTTGAGCGATTGAAATAAGAAAAATTGAAATAGGGGACTTGGAAAAAACGAGTGAAATGTGCGGCTCACCCGGATGTTGATACCAATCTGACTTGCGGTAAGTGTGGCAGGCCGATATGCCCGCGCTGTATGGTAGAGACGCCGGTAGGTGCCCGGTGTCCGGAATGTGCCCGGCTACGGAAACTGCCCACTTTCAGCATGACACGACGATATTACTTCAGGGCAATCATAATCGCTACCGGTATGGCCTTTGCCTGTGGTGCCGCATGGTGGGCTATCGGACCCGTCACCTATTTCAGCTTCCTGATAGCGGCCGGGTTCGGCTGGGGTATCGGCGAACTGATTTCGCTTTCCGTTAACCGCAAGCGGGGCCGGCGCCTGGCCTTCATTGCTGGAGCCAGTATTGTGGCAGGGTATATGATCAGCCTTTTCCCACCCTGGGGTTTGGGTTTCTGGTGGGTAAGCAGTACGGCTCTGGTGATTGATATCCTGGCGGTGGCGCTGGGTGTCTGGATTGCCGTGGGCAGGGTGAAGTAGGGAAGCTGGAAATTAACTTCATGCTAACCTTCGGTAATTGATTTCAGCCAACCGATAACTCTGATCATCGCTTCCCTTGCCTGGTTTTACGCCAGCGGAGCCACGGGGCCCACACGGTCAGGGCAAGTTCATATGCCGTTGTATAGAGTTCAAGTTCCACGATTGTCAACACCCCCCTGCCGCGAGTATCACGGCTCCGTAGTTCAGGAACGCATACAGGAATGCGGCTATAAGGTAGAACTGCCAGCCCCTGTCGCCTGCCCTCTCGTATCCAATATAGTGCTTTTTACTTCTGCCCGTGCCGAATGCGATTTGTGGGGCTTACTTGACATCACGACTGGTGCTGGTAAAATGAGTGTGATGAAATTATTCGGTACATCGGGCATAAGAAGGCTTTTCGATGAAAGCCTGGTTCAGCTGGCCCTGCGGGTGGGTCTGGCCCTGGGAAAGACCTATCGGAGTGTGGTGGTTGGAGGCGATACCAGGACTTCTTCCGGGGTCCTGAAATATGCCCTTATGTCGGGGATATTGGGTGGGGGCGCGGATTGCCGGGACTGCGGTACAATCACCATGCCTACACTGGCCTTTGCCACCCGCAATTTCCCGGTGGGGGTGATGATTACCGCTTCTCATAACCCCCCGCAGTATAACGGAATAAAGCTGGTAAACAGCGATGGATCGGCTTTCAGCCTGGCGCAATGCCGGCGTCTGGAAGAGCAAGTTCTCGCCGATATGGGGGAGACGGCTCCATGGTATGATGTCGGCACGGGCAGTGTATTTGCCGGTGCTGCTGAAGGACATATGGCGTGTATTCAAGAAAAGCTTCCCTCGGAGCTGGGAATCAGGGTGGTGGTGGATTGCGGCTGCGGTCCGGCTTCGGGTATTACTCCCTACCTCCTCAGGAAGATGGGCTGCCGGGTGATAGGAATGAACTGCTATCCCAGCGGTTTCTATCCCCGCAATTCGGAGCCGGAGGAATCAAGCCTGGGAGAGCTTATCACGGCAACGAGGGAATTCCGCGCCGACCTGGGCATTGCTCATGACGGTGATGCCGACCGTATGATGGCCGTTGACGAAAAGGGACGTTTCATTCCCGGGGATAAATTACTGGGGCTATTCGCCCGCGAGCTGGGAGCTCGGGAGGTGGTTACCACCCTGGATGCCTCGATGGTGATTGAGGAGATGGGATTCCATGTCAGGCGGACCAGGATAGGCGATGCCGCTGTCTCCGAAGAGCTGAAGGAGGGAGGCGATTTCGGGGGTGAGCCCTCGGGTAGCTGGATATTTCCGGGCATATCGCTGTGTCCCGATGGGATTCATGCCGCGGGCCGGATTGCGGCCATGGCTGCTCGTGGTCGGCTGGCTGAGCTGCTTGACGGTATGCCTGCTTACCCCATCCTGAGGGGGAGTGTGGATGCCGGCGGGCTGTTGCTCGCCGAGCTTGAATCCCGACTGGAGATGATGAACCCGGTTTCTATGAACCGGGAGGATGGCGTCAGGGCCGTCTTTGGAGATGGCTGGTTGCTTATCAGGGCATCCGGCACCGAGCCGAAGGTCAGGATAACCGCCGAGGCAAGAAACCGTAATCGGGTCGAAGAGCTTTATAACGACGGGCTCAGGCTGATAGGTGAATGCAGTGAACGGGCGGAGTAGGAGGGTATTGTGAAGGCGGTAGTGCTGGCGGCGGGTGAAGGGAGCCGCATGCGACCCCTTACCTCCAGCCGGCCCAAGGTGATGATACCCGTTGCCAACCGGCCCATACTGGAGCATTTGCTCGTCGAGATGAAGAAGGCCGGCATAGAGGAGTTCATCATCATTGTCGGGTACCACGATGAACAGATACGTGATTACTTTGCCGACGGAAGCCCCTGGGGCGTAAGTATCGAATACTGCCGACAGGGACGACGGCTGGGAACCGCGGATGCCCTGAAAATGGTTGACGGGCTGACAGACGGGGAATTCCTGCTCGTAAACGGGGACAACGTCATCGGCAGACGGGATATCGAGCGGGTAATGGCAAATGATGGCCATACGATGAGTGTGGTTGAAGTCGAGGACCCCGTTGGGTTGGGAGTAGTGGAGGTGAGCGGGGACAGGGTAATACGCATCCACGAGAAGGTCGAGAAACCCCCCTCGCGTATGGTTAATGCTGGCCTGTATCACCTGGGAAGTGATATTTTCCCGGCTTTACGTCGCACGGTCAAATCGAGGCGTGGCGAGTATGAGCTCACCGATTCCCTCCAGCTCCTGATAGATAGCGGGGAAGCAATCCGGTACCAGGAAATAGGCTTCTGGTTGAACCTGAGCTATCCCTGGGACCTGCTCGCTGCCAACCAATTATTGCTGGCCGATATGGAGTGTTATAATGAGGGGGAACTGGAAGAGAATGTGGCCATCAAGGGGAAGGTGTCAATCGGAAAAGAGACCGTTATACGGTCGGGTACCTATATCACCGGGCCGGCCGTTATCGGTGAGCGCTGCGATATCGGCCCCAACTGCTATATTCGCCCCTATACCGCTGTTGGAGATGGCTGTCATATCGGCAATGCCAGTGAGGTGAAGGCCTCCATTGTGATGAGTGGCACCATGATTCCCCACCACAATTATGTAGGTGATAGTGTTATCGGTAGCAGCTGTAATCTAGGTTCCGGTGCCAGGATTGCCAATTTGCGCCTGGATAAGCGGAATATCAAAGTGGATGGTATAGACACCGGCAGGAGAAAGCTGGGGGCTATTATCGGGGACGGTGTCGAAGTGGGTATCAACGCCAGCATCAATACCGGCACCATAATATGCAACGACGCTCGTATAGCGCCTGGGGCGGTGGTTGGTGGAGTGATTCGGCCGGGGGCAAGGATATCTTGAGAGGTGATTTATGCAGCAGGCGGTAATCCTGGCGGCGGGAGAGGGTTGGCGGCTCCGGCCCTATACGGTTAACCGTCCCAAGGTAATGCTCCCGGTAGGGGGAAAGCCCATTCTCGGTTATGTCGTCGAGGCCCTGGCCGAAAACGGTATCCGGGAGATAATAATGGTGGTCGGCTATAAAAAGGAGCAGGTATTTGACTATATCGGCTCGGGAGAAGGGTTCGGTGCCGATGTTACCTATGTAACTCAGTCGAAGCGCCTTGGAACCGCGCACGCCCTGGCCCAGGTGCGGGACAAAGCCGGGGATGAGTTTCTGGTACTTTCCGGAGACAAGCTTATCGGGGCTGCCACCATTGCTGGCTTTGTCAATGTTTCACCTTATTCCATTCTGGTAAAGAGGGTAGAAGGCCCGGAACGATATGGAATTGTTAATATCGAGGATGGACTGGTGAAGAAGCTGGAGGAGCAACCCAGGGAAGCACTGAGCAACACCGCCAGCACCCGTATCTATGCTTTCAGCAGTGAGATTTTTGACTTCATTGAGGATGAATTGAATCTCACGGACGTGCTCAACAAGATGATAGGCCGTGGCAAATCAATTCGTGCGGTGGAGACTTCGGGAAGCTGGCTTGAGGCGGTATATCCCTGGGACATATTGAGCCTGAACGGTGCGGTTATTCCCGGAGTCAGGAGCGCGATAGGGGGTACCATTGAGAAAGGAGCATCCCTGGCGGGGCATATATCGGTCGGAAGGGATACTGTAATAAGGTCCAACTCTTCGCTGGTGGGGCCGCTGGTTATCGGTGAAGGCTGTGAGGTCGGGCCTAATGCCTGTATACTGCCCGCTACCAGTATCGGCGATAATGTTATCGTTTCCCCGTTTGCCGAGATCAAAAACAGTGTTATCGGAAGTGATACCTCAATCGGGAGCGGCAGCACGATACAGGACTCGGTTATCGGCAACGGCTGTTCTATCGGAGGGCATTTCAATGCCCTGAGCGGTGAAGCCGAGATAAAGGTGGACAATAGATACCATACCGTCAGGCTGGGGGCCATGGTTGGTGAGGGCTGCAGTATAGGCAGCGGTGTGATCGCCGAGCCGGGCGTGATAACGGGAAACTATAGCGAGGTTCAGGCGCTGAAGGTTATCCGGGGACAGTTCCCGGATAAGAGCCTGATATATTAGCGATGTGTGGTATTATCGGCTATGTCGGCGGCCGGAGGGCCCAACCCATACTGTTTGACAGCCTGAAGCGACTGGAATACAGGGGATATGATTCCTGCGGGATAGCGGTGTGTTCCGGTGGCATCACGCTTTACAAGAACTCCGGGAAGGTCGGCGACCTGGAAAGGAATGCCCCTCGGTGTGAAGGTTCCATAGGTATAGGACATACCCGGTGGGCTACTCATGGTGAGCCTAACCAGGTGAATTCCCATCCCCACTGCGATTGCTCCGGACGTTTTGCCGTGGTACACAACGGCATAATCGAAAACTACAGCCTGCTTAAAAAGGAGCTTCAGGCCGAAGGGCACCATTTCGTCTCCGATACCGATAGCGAGGTAATTGCCCACCTGATCGAGAAGTATTACCGGGGTGGCCTGGAGGCTGCGGTAAGCTCTGCACTTGCGCACCTGGAGGGTTTCTACGCCGTAATTGCGCTTGCCGAGGGGGAACGCGTTCTGGTTGCTGCCCGGAAGGGTAACCCCCTGATTATCGGTATCGGCGACAGGGAAAACTTTGTTGCCTCCGATGTGCCGGCCGTACTGGATAATACCGACCGGGTGGTTTATCTGGATGATGGCGATATCGGGATTATTGGTGCCGGGGATATCAGGGTGACGCACAATGGCGCAGGGGTTGACCGGGAGGAGAAAAAGATACTGTGGAGTATAGAAGATGCCCGGAAGGCGGGTTATGAGCATTTTATGCTCAAGGAGATTTATGAACAGCCCCGCGTTATCAGGGATACCCTGACCGGATGGCTGTCATCTGAAGGAGCGCTGGGGGAATCACTGATCGACCTGACGAGGATGCAAACCGGTGAGCGGCCGATAATCATACTTGCCTGTGGTACATCCTATCATGCCGCCCTGGTGGGCAGGTATATCATCGAGAAGGTACTGGGTATCCCAGTGGTGGTTGAACTGGCCTCCGAGGTTAACTATTACGAACGGCATCTTGGTGGAGGCGCTGCAATCGCCCTCAGCCAGTCCGGGGAGACTGCGGATACCCTGAGGGCCATGAGAAAACTGAAGGCAGCGGGGTGCCGGCTGCTGGCCATTACCAACGTGGTGGATAGCAGCGTCACCCGGATTGCCAACGATATAATCTATACCAGGGCCGGACCGGAGATAGGGGTGGCCGCTACCAAGAGCTTTATCGTTCAGCTTATGGTACTCTACTCGCTGGCCGTATTGAGCTGCCGGGTTGATGCCAGGAGTCTTGTCGATTTGGTTATGGAACTGAGGAGACTGCCGGAGAGGCTGCAGCATTTGTTGAGTGAGAGTGAAGGGATTGAAGAGTGTGCCGGATTCCTTGCCCGTTTTGAAGACGCATTTTTTATCGGGAGGGGGATAAGCTTCCCGGTAGCCCTCGAGGGGGCACTCAAGCTCAAGGAGATTTCCTATATTCATGCCGAGGGTTATGCCGCAGGGGAGCTGAAGCACGGCTCCTTTGCCCTGCTCGGTGAGGATACGCCGGTAGTGGCCATTCTGGCCCGGGACAATACCTATGCGGCGATGCTGTCCAATATCAAGGAGGTCAAGGCGAGGAAAGCCCCGGTGATAGCGCTGGCTGAGGAGGGTGACGAAACTATCGGCGAGTTTGCCGATATGGTGATATCCGTTCCCGAGGTTGACCCCCTTTTTTCACCGGTGGTGAATGTGGTAGCCCTGCAACTCCTCGCCTACTTTACGGCCCGGGACAGAAACTGCCCGATAGACACGCCACGCAATCTGGCTAAGAGCGTGACTGTGGAATAGGGAAGGGACTCCGGATGTAGTGAGGTAAATATCGCAATTAAACGTTTGAAGGAGGTTTGATTTGGAGATTCAGGTTGTTGTGGGTGACCCTGCCCGGGTTAAGGCTGATGCTATCCTGCTGGGGCATTTCGAGGGGGAAGATCGTCCCGGGGAGGAAACTGCTGGTATCGACGAAGTACTGGGTGGGGCAATCCGGGAACTAATCGGGCAGGGAGAGGTAAAGGGCAAGCTTAACGAGCTTACCCTCCTCCATAGCCTGGGCAGGCTGGAGGCATCCCGGATTGTGTTGTTGGGTCTGGGCAAGCAATCGGAGCATACCGAGGACAGGATAAGCGGTGCCGTTGGCGAGGCCTGCCGTTTGCTGAGGCAGAAAGGCTGTAAGAGCATCATTACCTCTGCCTTGGGCAGCGGTATCGCCGGTGTTACTGCTGAAGCGGCGGCACAGGCCGTAACCGAGGGCGCCCTTCTCGGCCTTTATTCGTTCCGCAGACACTTCACCACTGAGGCCGATTACGGTGAAGTCAGTGAGATTAAAATACTGGCTCCCCGCGAGGAGCGTCTTGCGGAGATGGAACGGGGCTCTATGAAGGGGAGGATTGTGGCTGAGGCGGCCATTATGGCCCGCGATATGGCCAACGAGCCGGCCAACTATATGACTCCCGCCATTATGGCCGAAACGGCTGAGCGTTTGGCTGGTGCATACGGGCTGGGTTTCAAGGCGCTTGAGGAGAAGCAGATGGAGGAGATGGGAATGGGTGCGCTTCTGGGCGTGGCACGGGGCAGCCGCGAACCAGCTAAGTTTATCGTCTTGGAGTACCGTGGCAAGGGGTCGGGGAATTTTGATATCGCCCTTGTTGGCAAGGGGATAACCTTTGACTCTGGCGGTATCTCGATAAAGCCATCGGAAAAGATGGGCGAGATGAAGGGTGACATGTCCGGAGGGGGGGCCGTCATTGCGGTGATGGGGGCAATCGCGCGGCTCAAGCCTGCCATAAATGTAATAACGGCGGTACCGGCCACGGAAAATCTGCCCGATGGCAATGCCATCAAGCCGGGCGATGTGCTCACCGCTATGGGGGGTAAAACCATTGAGATTATTTCTACCGACGCCGAGGGGAGGCTTGCACTGGCCGATGCCCTGGGCTATGTGAACAAGGCCGGGGCCAGGCGCATAGTCGACGTGGCCACGCTTACCGGTGCCTGCCATATAGCTCTGGGCGATGTTTGCAGCGGTGCCTTCGGCAACGATAAGGAGCTGATTGACCGGGTGATTGCTGCCGGCAGCGACGCCGGTGAGCTCATCTGGCCGATGCCGATGTACAGCCAGTACCGGGAGCAGAACAAGAGCGATGTCGCCGATATCAAGAATGCAGGAGGAAGGTATGGGGGCGCCATTACGGCTGCCCAGTTTCTTGCCGAGTTTGTCGGCGAGACCCCCTGGGTGCATATAGACATTGCCGGTACCTTTCTCAGCGACAAGGATAAGGGCTATCTCACCAAAGGAGCTACCGGTGTTCCCGTGCGTACCCTGGCGAACCTTGTCCTGCGCTTGAGCGAGTAAATAAAAAATACGGGAGGCCTGCTGATGAAGATTGAATGGCTGGGGCATTCGTCGTTCCTGATTACCTCTGATGAGGGTGTAAAGATAATTACCGACCCCTACCCGGCGGGCGAAGAGCTCGGGTATCCCGAGATAAGAGAGAGTGCGGATATCGTCACAGTGAGCCATGACCACTTCGACCACAACCATACCTCTGCTGTAGGGGGTAACCCGGCGGTTTTGACCCGGGGCGATACCGAGGTCAGGGGGATAGATATCAGAAGCGTTTCCTCCTGGCATGACGCCGAAGGGGGCCGGTCGAGGGGAGAAAACAACATATTCTGTCTCAAGGTAGATGGAGTTAGCGTATGCCACCTCGGTGACCTGGGTCATACATTAAGCGAGGAGCAGGTGGCGGATATCGGAGCGGTCGATGTTCTTCTCATCCCCGTGGGCGGTTACTTTACCATTGACGCTGCCGGGGCCACCATTGTCTGCAACCAGCTCAAGCCCTCTGTGGTGATTCCAATGCACTACCGGAACCGATGGTGCCGCTTCCCCATCTCCGGCGTGGACGATTTCCTGGCGGGCAAAAAGGAAGTCGTACGGATGGAGGGGAGCGAGGTCGAATTCGGCGCCGAAAGCCTGCCCGCCGGCATGCGAATTGTGGTCCTTAAACCCCGGCTTTAGCCCGTTTATTCCCGGATGAAAAAGAGCATGCCGACGGTCGCCGCCGCCGCCAGTGCCGCGCCGAAGAAGAAGGGGGTCTGGGGGCTGTAGGTTTGCCACAGCCAGCCGGCTATCAGGCTTGCCGGCAGCAGGGTTATCCCCACCGTTCCGTGGTACAGCCCGTAGGCGGTACCCCTCTTTTCCGCGGGTACCAGGTCGGCCACAAAGGCCCGGGCGGTCCCTTCCACTATCCCGTAATAGACCCCGTAGCCGGCAAAGAGGACCCATATCTGCCATAGCTCCGAGGCCATGGCAAAGCCCAGATAGACCAGTGCGTAGATGCCCCACCCCATGGCGATAACCCGCCTTCTCCCCAGCCGGTCGGAGAGTCTTCCGGCCGGCATGGAGACCGCAGCATAGGTCGCGTTGAACAGTACGAGCATCAGGGTGATGTTGAAAACGCTGGCCCCCATATTCTGCGCCCGCAGAATAACGAAGAAGTCGCTGGAGTTTCCCAGCGTAAAGAGCGTCATCACGACCAGGAATATTTTGAAACGGATGTCGAAGCCGGCGATGAGCCGGAACGGGTTGAAGCGGGGCCTTGATGCCGTTCCTGCTGAAGGCGTCGTTGCCTTTTCCCTGACGAACCTGGCCAGCACGATTACCGCCGCCACCGCGGGTATGGTACCGATCAGTACCAGCCACCGGTAGCTTTCCAGGCTGAGCTCCATGCTGCCGCCCTGGACGAAATAGATGATGATGGCCGCTATGGCAAGCCCGAGGACAGCGCCGGAGGTGTCCATGGCGCGGTGTAGCCCGAAGCTTTTGCCCCGCTCCCTGGGGGAAACCGAATCGGCAATCAGGGCATCTCGCGAAGAGGTGCGTACGCCCTTCCCGACCCGGTCGCTGAACCGGACTCCCAGGACGATGCCCCAGGTCGAGGCCAGGTGCATAAACGGCTTGGCCGCAGTCGATATGCTGTATCCGGCCAGGGCGAGGGACTTGCGCTTGCCGATACGGTCACTGAACCAGCCGCTGAATACCCGGAAAAGGGCATCGAAGCTCTCCGACAGACCGCCGACCAGCCCGATAACGGTGGTGGCTGCACCCAGGATATTGGAGAGAAAGAGGGGAACCAGGGTGAATATCATCTCGCTGGAGACATCGTTCAGGAAGCTTACCACTCCCAGGAAGAATACGTTGCGGTTGTACCCCAGGATTTTTCTTGCTGATGAGTTCCTGCCTATGTCTCCGGGCAATTTTCGCCCTCGATCACTTCGCCGACCAGCTCTATGATTTTCTTCCTTGCCCTTTCCAGCGCCTTTACCCCTTCATCGGTGGCCTGGTAGTACTTCCTTATCTTGCCGTCGACCAGCCTGCTGTAGCTTTCCAGGTAACCCCGCTCGGCCAGGCGGTGCAGTACCGGGTACAGGGTGCCGGGGCTGATGTCATAGCCGTGCCTGGCCAGCTCCCTGGCTATCTCCACGCCGTAGATGGGCTCTATGGACGCATGGTAGAGGATGTGAATCCTGATAAAGCCGAGAAAGAACTCTCTGTCGAGCATAATAACGTATCCCGATATCGAGAAATGATATTACCATATTCTGGCACAGTGCTGCTATGCTGTCAAGTTAAAGGCGGTGGTTTTGTGACCATTGATGCGGTGTGTAGTATAATTAATATTATAGGATGGTTGGGGGCGGCTGGGTCCCGGTGGGCTCCGCGGACTTCAAATCCGTTGGGGGGCATTAGACTGTCTCCGGTGGGTTCGACTCCCATGCGCCCCCGCCAGGTTTTTTGCTTGGCAATTTGCTTGATACTTTATGTAAATCTTTGGATAACCTCTTACTTGGTGGCCTCTTACCGTGAATTACTTGAGATAGATAACTAATATTACAGGATAAAAGCATTTACATTAGAATATGCGAAATGGAGTTAGCAGGCGAAATACTATCCAAATACCTGAGCGTGTTTAAAGGATTACCACCTGTAGGTGAAGGTGGCTTAAGATTCGGTGAAAGCCTTGTTAGAATAAGCACCATCGCTTCACAGTACTATTGCGAGAAGAAAATTGAATTACAGTACCGATACCCCAGGCCCCCCACTGTAAGAATGAAGCAGGGTGCAGAAGGGCACGAGCTGGTAACCTCTGAAGCCGCACCTTTAACTAGAGAAGAAGCCCTTGAAACAGCTTTAGAGGTGAGGGAAAAACCTGTCTGCCTTTATGAGTTTAACGTTGGCTGGAAAAACATGGGAATACCTATTATCGGTAAGGTGGACGAGGCATGGTTCAGGGGAGGCAATGTCGATCTGATCGTAGAGCGTAAGTTCAGCAATAGCCCCAGGATATATAACCCCTATCATATCCAGGCACGATTGTATTGTTTGGGCCTGGAAAAGATGGGATTCAAGACAGATTCAACGATTTACCGAATAATGGTCTTTAATCGAAGTTGTTACCAATGTAACAAGCTGGTCAACGGTTCCTGCAATATATTTAACCCTGAGATTGACGAGTATGAATGTGAGCAGGGAAAAGCCATTGCCTTCAACTACCCCTACAACAAAGCTGAGATTACAGATGAGTTAAATTGGGCAATGGAATACTGGCTAAAGAAGCGTGAGGCGGTACCAACTATGAACCAAGCCAAGTGTCGTGTCTGTGATTATAAAGAGATATGTGATAGTTCACTGTTAACAAGCTAGTCAATCTCTCCGTTTCCACATAACAACTGTGGGGGCTCCCAGAAATAATCAATTATTTCCACTCAACTCGTTAATGACACACGGCAACTACGTGGCGCAGCTATAAGCACAGGGGTAACGGAGTGGCGTATAACTTTATCAGCCACACTACCTAGGGCCCAACGGGTGATCCCCGACCTTCCATGTGTGCTCATAATAATCAGGTCTACCTCATTTTTCTCAGCGTAGTTTATTATCTCTTCCGCTGGTATACCATAAGCTAAGGCAGTCTTTACAGCCAGGCCATCTTTTTTTACTTTGTCAGCCACCTTGGCAAGATATTTCTTACCATAGGCCTCTTCTTCCACGTCTCTCTTGTGTATCTCTTCTTCTGAAAGACCTGCGTGCCTGTAATGCAGTTCTCCTTTATGATAGGGCTCAACGACATATAGCAAGACGACTTCGGGGACTTGACAGCCCTTGGCCACTTCCATAAGGTGACCCAGAGTGCATTCTGATAATTCTGAACCATCTAACGGGGCTATTATTTTCTTGTACATTTTGCCTCCTTAACGTTATTAATTATAGCGTATTTAGAATATCGCTGCTGATATATCCCACTTAGTGATACCGTCTATTATGTCGCTGTTATTGTCAATAGTTTCGGGAGATATACTAGCAGGAATTCAGTATATTTATAATACCAAGAAAACTATAAGTCAATAAATAGAGCATAAATCTTATCTATTCAAGTGTGGGCTGCGGGTTCATACCACTCTATTGACAGCTTTGATTCTAAATAGGTTCTTCGTTTCTAGAGGGGTTGATGTTCTCAATATTCGGGTATATAGTCCGAACAGCATAGTTAAGTAGATATTGACTTATGAAAGTATTAGGCTGGATTTGACCTTACCTCCGAAAACAGCTACACCATGACTTAGAGTCTTCCGGTATAATAAAGAAACCAGGAGGACTCATGAAAGCCAAGAAGTACACCGAGGAACAGATCATCGCCGTGCTTCGTGAAGGTGAAGCAGGTGCCCGGGTGGTAGATCTCTGCCGCAAGTACGAAATGAGCGATGCCACCTACTACAACTGGAAGGCAAAATATGCCGGGCTCACCGTCAGCGAATTGAAACGGTTGAAATCTTTGGAAGACGAAAACCGGCGCTTAAAGCAGATTGCGGCCGACCAGGCGCTCGATATTCGGGCGCTCAAGGAAATTACTCTCAAAAAACTTCTGAAGCCCAGGGCTAAGCGTTTAGCGGTCTCTCATATCAGGGGGAGCCTTGGGCTGAGCGAAAGACGGGCCTGTGA
>JAGYOC010000009.1 GCA_018399795.1 Dehalococcoidales bacterium | reverse complement strand
GGAGAAAACGCGGCAAACTCAAATGCGCTTTCACATACTCATATAAAGCGGTCTGGTTTAACATGCCCTGTATAACTCGTTATCTAAAATATAGGTAAAAACAGCGTCCGGGACAAGATATCTAAAGGCACTGCCGAATTCAACCCGCGAGCGTATGTCGCTGGAAGAAATCGGAAGGATTATATTATCAATGTAGGTATGGGGCCACGCACACTCTACCCTCTTTTCATATAGACGATGAGCGATCAACAAATCCACCATCGATTGCAACTCTTCCCAGCGCTTCCATTGCGCTAAGCCTTCCACTAGATCATCCCCAATTACCAGTCCGGGGTTTCCGTCAATGGGATAACGCTGTTGAAGATCAAGGATTGTCTCATAGGTATAGGAGACTCCCCCCCGCTGTATTTCACACTCATCAACTACGATATCACTCTGCACAACCGCCAACCTAAGCATCTCAAGGCGATTTTGAGGGGAAGTGCAGTAATCCGGATTTTTGTGAGCCGGAATGTGGGAGGGAACAAACATAATCCGCTCATACCCTCCCTGAATACGAACTTCTTCGGCAAGGTATAAATGGCCAATGTGAACCGGATTAAAAGTACCGCCGATTACAACTGTTTTCACGTTATGCGTTCTCCGATTGCTCGGTATACTCCAAGTGTTCCGGATGTTCAAAGGCACGTGCTTTTTCGGCACCCAGCCTCTGTCCTGCATCCTGCGTTTCAACCACCCTCAGAAAGGCGGTTTTTACTTCTTCGAGCCCGATCCGTGTAAAGGACGAGAGCGCGATTAGCTGCTCTTCTTCAAGGTAGGCCTGTAATTTATCGTAATTCTCTTGCGTGCCCTCAAGATCAATCTTGCTTCCGATAACTACACGAGGTTTATTCAGCAGCTCCGGGGCATACTCTTCCAGCTCATGCAATACAACTTGATAGGTATGCAGTACGTCTTCGTCACTCAAATCGATCAATACTGCAAGTCCCGAGGTTCTGGATATATGTTTAAGAAACTTATCTCCTAAACCGGCCCCATGGGAGGCACCCTCTATGATACCGGGAATATCAGCCAGCACAATATCGCGATATTCCGCCTGCATAACACCCAAATGGGGAATTTTGGTAGTGAATGCGTAAGATGCTACCTTTGGATGCGCATTGGTGAGGGTTCGGAGCAAGGAAGATTTTCCGGCGTTCGGAAGGCCGACAAATCCAATATCGGCTATCAGATACAGCTCGACATGCAGGCGAAGTTCTTCACCAGGTAAGCCGGGCTGTGCATAGCGCGGGGTCTGCTTTTTTGAAGTAGCAAAGTGCATATTCCCTTTGCCGCCTTGTCCTCCGACCAACAGAACCATCTCTTCGTCTGGACGGGTAAAGTCTTTAAGCACACGCCCGGTTTCGGGGTCTTTAATAATAGTCCCGGGGGGCACGGGAACAATAACATCGCTCCCGTTGCTTCCATGTCGCTTTTTCCCCATACCGGGTTCACCGTTTTCTGCACGGTATACCCGTTTTGCCTTTAAGTGTGCGAGGGTTTTAAGATTTGACCGGACCTCAAAAATAACACTGCCGCCATTGCCGCCGTCACCGCCGTCAGGACCGCCCTTAGGCACGTATTTCTCACGCCGAAAAGCGACGCACCCTGCGCCGCCATTACCTGATGCGACATCAATGTAGACTTCGTCTGCAAATCCAACCACTAGTAGAGCCGCTACTCCTGAGCTACGGTCATGATGCTGATATAGTTACGGCCTTTTCGGTTTTTAAATGAGACGGTTCCTTCAGATTTTGCAAACAGCGTATCGTCTTTACCACGCCCTACATTTTCACCGGGGTGAAACTTGGTGCCGCGTTGACGAACGATGATCTCGCCCGCCTTTACCAGCTGACCACCACTGCGTTTAATTCCAAGGCGCTTCGATTCAGAGTCTCTTCCGTTTTTGGTGCTTCCGCCACCTTTTTTATGTGCCATTGTGCTTATTCCTCCTGTGTTTTTAAAACTATACTGCAGTCATCCGGGTAATCGGCTTCAATATCCTTGAGCCCGACCACGAGAAAGTCTGTAACCCCCCGCAGCCAATCCCTGGACTCTGCATCAACCTGGTCAAGCCTGAGTTCCAGACTTCCCGGTTGTGGAGCAGCGCCGCTGCTGACTATGCCTGTGTGGCCTTCAACCAAACGTGCAGCCGTCCTCACCAGGGAGGAGACAGCAGCACAGGGAATGCTATCCTTACCTGCACTGCGGACTGCATGACCGTCGGTTATAAGCCGCGATACACACATAGAAGTGTCTAACAGCAGCTGAACCTCAATCAAAGCTTACGCGCCGGTAATACCAGTGATCTTCAGAAGCGTATGCTTTTGACGATGCCCCTGAGTACGTCGATACCCTTTGCGTTTTTTAAACTTACTGACAACAATTTTGTCAGCCTTGTTATGCTCTTCAAGAGTAGCAGTTACCTTGGCGCCCTTTACGTAGGGGGTGCCAACTTTAACCTTACCATCGTTACTGGTAAGCAGTACCGTATCAAATTCCAGTGTGTCGCCGGCTTCATTTTCGAGTTTATCCACTGTCAAAGTGGTACCCTCAGCGGCCTTGTACTGTTTTCCTTTAATTTCTATCAATGCGTACATTCTTCAACCTCAGCTCGTAGTGTATGTAAAGTCTCTTATATCATACCCTTATGCATAGGGTCAATAACTACATCCGCTCTAGAAAGGGGATACCTACCAGGAAGTATGCATTCTGCAGGACCTGCAGAATAGCACGGACCAGGGTAACACGAGTAACCACCACATTGGGGTCATCATTATGCAGCACGGGGTGATCATGGTAGAACTTACTAAAGCTGCGGGAAATATCGTATAAGAAAGAGGTAATCAGGTTCGGATTATACTCCTCCCCTGCCCGGCGCACAAGCTCCGGGTACTCTGCCAGCAGTTTTATAAGGCGCCGCTCTTCGGGGGCTTCCAACATTTCCGGCTTAAAACTTCCATTGGTAAACTCCGCTTTGCGTTCCTCGTACTTGCGAAGCATGCTGCTGATCCGCGCTCCCATATACTGCAGATAGGGACCGGTATTTCCGTTA
>JAGYOC010000008.1 GCA_018399795.1 Dehalococcoidales bacterium | reverse complement strand
GCTTCGATATCTTCGCTTCTCCCATCGATGTCCAGTGTCATGCTGCTCCTGTTTTGTGCTGTTTCAATATCGGCCTGATAGATGTTGGTGACCAGGTTAAATTGCTGGCTGATGGTATAAATGATGGGCTCGGAAAGAAGCTCCCGGGGGAATGTAACTGATATCCTTCTTTTTGCCATTTATGGTCTCTCTATGTGCCTCCCTTATTATAAGCTGGTCCGGGTTATTTTCGGCGATATAGAACACAGTCTTACATTGCCCCAGGCGCCGATACTGCTGCCGGTGATAATCAACAGACCAGTCAACCCCGCGATTTGTCGGGCTATTTCGATGCCCCTGTCAATGTCGGCAGGTTGTTCGATAATATTGCCGATGGCGGTGGCCGAAGTGTCGGCGAGGGTGGCCGATGGCGCTATCGCTATAACGGCATCTGCCTTACCGTAGCTGTGAGAGTGCCCCACTGTCCCCGATGATGTGCAAATCCCCAGTGGGGTATCTTCGCCGTTGATCTCAAGGCCAATTTTCCCTGTCAGTCGGGATTCGCCGGCATATATACCGATAATCCTTTTCGTGGTGCACTTCATAAATATATCGCCGCCGTTTTCCACTATGACTTCAGGTGATAGGGGAAGGAGGTCTTTACCAACGAATTCGGCAATAGCGCCGGCTACACCTGCCATGGGGCCGGTACCCGTTTCTCTTGATGAGGTTGACATCACCTTTATTATTTCCGGGGCATTACCGTTGATTGTGACCGGATCAAGTTCCGTAGCAAAGCCGGGATGCTTCTCGATGTAGCTCTCTAGGATATCCCGGTATTTCACCACCAGCTTGATTGCCCTTTCCTTCAGGTTGCTATAAGCGCGGATAAAAAGGTCCGTCTCTTTTACCACGACGGCAAAGGAAACCAGATTGTTATCCTTAATCCAGTGCCGGTAGTTTCTGGGCTGGTACATGAACTAGAAGTGAAGCTCCATTGCTCTTGGGGGGCAGGCCTTCAGACAGAGACCGCAGGCCAGGCATCTCTTGTCGTGAAAGTTGACTTTCCTGGTTTTCGGATCTATTTCGAAGGCACCGGAAGGACAGATGGTAACACAGGCGCCACAGTGGGTGCAGCGCTCCTCGTTACGGGTTACGTTCTGGCTCAAAGATTGTATTGTAACGCCTGTCTCTGCCAGATACCTTATGCCTTTGTCGTAATTATCCTGTTTACCCTTGAGCTCAAGAACCAGAAGACCCTCCTTATCGGGGGTAACCGATGCCTTGAGTATATTGAAGTCAAGGTCATAGTGCTTGGCCAGCCTGCTTATCATTGGCTGGTCAACCAGACGTTTGGGAAAATGCAGGACTATTCTCCTTGATGCCGTCATCGTAATTGCTCTCTCTCCCTAAATTATCCGGAATTAACTGTCAAGTATAATTAAACAAGCGTTAGTCGAGTTTGTCAACAGTATTGATTAGCACGGTTTAATGATTTCTCATTTCTACCAAAAGCTGGTATTGACAGTTACGTATTTGTAAATGAGGCTTTTAACGTTATAAAATGTACCGAACTGACGGCAGTGTTCCACTTTTTCATATTTAGCCGTGGATGCTGCTTTAATTTGACATAATTATAGAAGGTTGGTTTTGGCGAAAAAGAAAGAAGAAAAGCAGGCGCGGAATTATACCAGGCACCAGCTGGCCCGTTGGCAGCAGCAAAAGAAGAGACAGCGGTTGTTTCTGATGCTGGGAATAGGAATAATAGCTGTTGTCGGTGGTGTTATCGGCACCGGTTGGTATCGGGATGAATACCAGCCGATGCATGAGGTCGTAATCAAGGTAAACGAAACCGAGTTTGATATGGGATACTATGTTGATACACTCGAGGTGAGCGGGGCCTTTTACCAGCAGGTTTATGGACAGAGTGATCCTTCCACATATATGCCCAATGTGGCCAGTCAGGCAGTGACGGCCATACAGGAAAGGGAGCTGATCAGGCAGGGTGCCGCATCCCTTGGTATTACGGTAAGCGATAAAGAGGTGAGTGAGGAATTGAAAAAGAATGATCCTCCTCTGGGTAATGAGTACCGGGACCTGGTTAGGGCAGATATGACCAGAAAGAAGCTTCTGGATGACTATTTCGAGGAGGAGGTTCCGGAGCATGCCGAGCAGAGACAGGTAATGGCCATGCTGTTGGAGAGTGAAAACCAGGCGGCTCAGGTGAATGCCAGAATTGAGGATGGGGAAGGATTTAATGAACTTGCCGGGGAATTGGCCTTGGAGAGCCTGACCGTTGATGAGGAGGGGGAGGCTGGCTGGTATACACATGATATCCTCGCGGATAAAAAGGGTTTCCCTGTGGTTGCAGATTATGCCTTTGGGGCTGAGCTGGGGTTGAGTGGGCCAATTTACGATGAAGACAGGGCCAAGGACGTCGGTTACTGGGTGGTCAAACTGGAGGATACGGATGAGGATGAGCAGGGTAAGCTATATAATGTTCAGGTGATGTTGCTGGGTAGTGAACAGGATGCTCAAGATGTAATAGGGAGGCTGGAATCAGGGGCTGACGGGGACTTCGCCGAGATAGCCGCTGAGCTTTCTCAGGATACTGCCTCGAAGGAAGAAGGGGGTGATCTGGGCTGGCTCGATGAAGAGGATATAGCCGAACCCTTGAGGGATTTTATTCTTTCTGCTGAATCTGGAGAGATAAGTGGTGCGATAAGAGACGATGAGGTTGTGACCGATGGTGGATACTGGCTGGTAGATGTTCTTGGTATCGAGAAAAACAGGCCAATACCGGATAGCGACCGGGATTTTTTGAAGAGGAGAGCGCTGGACGAATGGATTTCTTCACTCTGGGACGATCCGGAAAATACGGTGGAAAGCTATCTGGATGAAGAGAAGACGGCCTGGGCGATAGATAAGGCTATGGGTGGCTGAAAGGCGCGTATCTTAAGCGATGAAAAGGGATAATATAGGAGTTGGTATACTGGGGTTGGGGACGATTGCCGGGCAGGTCGCCCGCGTTCTGGGCGATAAGGCTGAAATTCTGGCTGCTCAGGCCGGTTGTCCGCTGGTGCTGCGCAAAGTAAAGGTACTTCCTCAGGATTTGAACCGGCCTCAGGTGGATGAGATAGGACGTCATCTATTCACCACCGATGACGAGGAATTCTTTGCCGAGCCCGGTATAGATATCGTTGTCGAGGCCATCGGTGGTGAGCATCCGGCCCTGGAATATCTGGATCGCGCACTTGCCGGAGGAAAGCATGTTGTCACCTCCAACAAAGAGGTTATTGCCAAGCACGGGACGGAGCTCTTTGATCTCGCCGAGAGAAATGGCGTAGAGCTTCGTTGTGAGGCCAGCGTGGGTGGCGGTATACCCCTGATTTCCCGTTTCCGGTATGACCTCGTTGCCAACCGGATAAACGGGATTTATGCCATTATTAATGGCACAACCAATTACATCCTTACACGAATGTCCCGGGAGGATGCGGATTTTTCCTCAGTTCTTGCTGAAGCCCAGCAGCTGGGCTATGCGGAAGCCAATCCGGAGAACGATGTAGAGGGGGTAGACGCTGCCTATAAACTGGCTATACTGGCCTCGCTGGCTTTTCATACCCATATCAGGCCGGAGAGCATTTATTGCGAAGGGATTTCCCGTTTATCGAGCTGTGATTTCCGCTATGCCCGTGAATTCGGATTTGCTATCAAGCTTTTGGCCATTGCCAAGGAGAATGGAAGCGGGATAGAGGTTCGGGTGCACCCGGCATTTATTCCCGAGGATTCACTGCTGGCCAAGGTAGATGGTGTTTATAATGCGGTTCTGGTTGTCGGTGACCTGGTCGATAAGGTTCTTTTCTTCGGACAGGGAGCGGGACCATTACCGACATCGAGTGCCGTGATAGCCGATATCGTTTCGGCGGCAAGGGAAATTCTGGCTGGTATCGGTGGTGGAGTGGGGATGGATTTTGGCTCCGGTATAGCTGTTAAACCTATGACCGACATAGAGACCCGATATTACCTGCGGCTCAATATCGATGACAGGCCGGGCGTTCTGGGCCAGATTGCCAGTGTTCTGGGTGAGCGCAATATCAGTATTTCATCAGCTATTCAAAAAGTGGCCGATAAGGCAGTTCAGACTGCTGAAATCGTGGTAATCACCCATCCTGCCCGGGAAAGCGCCATGCAGGCGGCCCTTGACAAGCTGGTCAAGCTTTCCGGAGTTAGGGAGGTAAGTAACTTCATAAGGGTGGAGATATTATCTTAGATTGGCTATGAAGACTGGTGTACTGCATAGATACAGGGATCTGCTGCCGGTAAGTTCCGGTACTCCGCTCTTTACATTGGGCGAGGGTGATACGCCGCTGGTCAGGTGCCATTCCCTGGAGAGGGAAACCGGCTGCAGGGAGCTTTATTTCAAGCTGGAGGGTTGTCAGCCCACCGGTTCTTTCAAGGATCGGGGGATGGTTGTAGCGGTGGCCAAGGCTATGGAGGGTGGAAGCAGAGCGGTAATGTGCGCCTCTACAGGTAATACCAGTGCTTCGGCGGCAGCCTATGCGGCCTACCTCGGAATAGATGCCGTAATTGTGGTTCCGGGAGGTAAAATAACCAAGGGTAAGCTTGCCCAGGCTGTTGTGTATGGAGCCAGGATAGTAGCCATAGAAGGCAATTTCGACCGCGCTCTGGATATTGTAAGGGATCTCACCGAGCGTCATCCCGTTACGCTGGTGAATTCGATCAATCCCAACCGTATCGAGGGGCAGAAAACGGCTGCTTTTGAGATCGTTGATGACCTGGGAGATGCACCGGATTTTCTTTTCATCCCGGTAGGCAATGCCGGCAACATTACGGCTTATTGGAAGGGTTTCAAGGAGTATTCAAGTAAGGGTAAGGCCAGTACCAGCCCACGGATGATGGGTTTTCAGGCTGAAGGTGCTGCTCCTATAGTGAGGGGGTATCCTATCGAAGAACCGCAGACGATTGCCACAGCCATAAGAATCGGTAACCCGGCCAGCTGGAAGAAGGCTGAGGCGGCCCGTGATGAATCCAGAGGGGTTATCGATATGGTTAGCGAAGATGAAATACTGTCGGCATACCGTTTAATGGCTTACAAGGGTGGGATCTTCGGTGAACCGGCTTCAGCTGCTTCACTGGCCGGTTTGCTCAAGCTTATTCGCGGCGGGATGGATTTTTCCCGGAAGACGGTGGTATGTGTTGTAACCGGCAATGGCCTCAAGGACCCCGATACTGCTTTGACAAATATGGAGTCATTTCTGGAGCTGCCAGCGGACACCGTGGCTGTGGAAAAAGCGCTGGGTTGGTCAAAATAAACGCTATAATCAGGGAGGAAAACAGGTGTTTGATTCGGATAAGATTAAGGCGGCGGTAACCTCTATTATTGAGGCTATCGGCGAAGACCCGCAGAGGGAGGGTTTAGTTGGCACTCCGCGCAGGGTCGCCGAGATGTACTCTGAGCTTTTTAAAGGTATGGTTATGGAGCCCAAGGATGTACTTTCGGTAAGTTTTAAAGAGGGACACCGGGAGATGATACTTCTCAAGGATATCCCCTTCTATTCAATGTGTGAGCATCACCTGCTGCCGTTTTACGGGCAGGCCCATATTGGCTATATCCCCAATAATGAGGGAAAGGTCGTCGGTGCGAGTAAACTGGCCAGGGTGGTTGAAATCGTGGCCAAGCGCCCTCAACTGCAGGAAAGAATGACCTGTCAGATTGCCGATGCCATTGCCGAGGGAATCGGCCCCAAGGGCGTGGCTGTTATACTTCAGGCGGAACATATGTGCATGGTTATGCGTGGCATCAAGAAGCCTGGCAGTAACATGGTTACCTCGGCGGTGAGGGGTATCTTCCGTACCGATCCCAAAACCAGAGCAGAGTTCTTATCGTTGGTGAATCCCAGATACCCGATGGAATAACGCGGTTAATCCCCCACAATTTGCAGGATAACTCTTCTGGACCGTGGCCGGTTATCGAAATCGACCAGGACTATTTGCTGCCAGGTGCCTGTCATCAGCCTGCTATTACGGAATGGAACATTCAGTGAAGCGCCCAGTAGTGCGGCACGAACATGTGAATATCCGTTGCCATCGCCCCAGCGGCGGTTGTGGGCGTACTCTATTGTTTTGGGGATAGTTCTCTCCCACATATCTTTGAGGTCGGCCAGTACCCCGGACTCGAATTCCGTTGTGGTTATGCCAGCCGTTGAGCCGGCCACAAAGATAGTGACCACTCCGGTACTTATTCCGGCCCCGGATATTTCCTTTTCTATGTCCTCGGTGATATCGATAGTGTCACATTCTCCCGTGGTCTTGAGGGAAATCTCCTTGGTTACTACCATAAACCTGCCTCCCTGTTGGTATTACTTTGGGGTCAAGTCATCCCAGATAATATCTGCAAGCTCAAATACCGGCCCTTCCTGACACACCTGTTTCAGCCCACTGCTGGTATTTATCGTGCAGGCGTAACAGATACCCAGCCCGCATCCCATCCTCATCTCTAGCGAAGCTTGGACCGGTTTTTCCCTCAGCCCCAGTTCATTCCGCCTGATGACCATCTCACGGTACATCGCCGAAGGTCCACAGGCAAAGACCTGGTCTATGCGTTCAGAGTTGTAGATACCGATAAGCTCTGTTACCATCCCTCTGTATTCCGCCGAGCCGTCCTCGGTGCTTCTCTTAATATAAATTTCTGCGGACAGGGTTTCATCACTGGCGGTATGGGTGGGGGTTGTTTCAATGGGTAGAAGCTGGGTAACAGAGCTGGCACCCATGAGCAGGGTTATCTTCTTGCCCTGTCCGAGGGCGGTATCAACCAGGAAACGGAGAGGAGCTATTCCTATGCCACCGGCCACCAGTAACAGGTTACGGGATGCTGGGTGAATGGAAAAACCGTTGCCCAGAGGGCCGAAGATGTCAATATTATTTCCTGTTTGCTGTTCGGATAACCAGCCGGTACCTTTGCCTGTCTTTCTAAATAAAAAAGCACAATAATCACCCTCTATGCGGTGAATACTCAGAGGCCGCCGTAGAGGTAGTTCATCACCTTCACCGCATCGTATCATCACATACTGCCCCGGTTCGGCCATGTTGGCTATGGGGGTGGACTTCACCCAGAGAAGGTGAGTTCCGGGTATAATTTCCTCGTTTGATATGACCAGGGCCGGTGGACGCTTCATGATTTATTGTCCTGCTCTGATATCGATGTTTTCTTTAGAGTGACTGCGCTGTCCATGTAGACAACCCTGCCCCCATATACCGTTGCCATCACTTTACCCTTCAGCTTTTTACTCTTAAGCGGCGTATTTTTACCTCTGGAGAAGAAGCTAGCGGTATCGACGACCCATTTCTTGTCCGGGTCGAAGATGGTGATATCTGCTGGAGCTCCATCGGCCAGTGTTCCCAGTTTGCCATACCGATTCCCGATAATACGGCCGGGCTTACAAGTTAGGCTGGCGATAAGGCTCTTGAGTGGTATTGCTCCTCTGTGTACCAGCCCAAGCAGGCTGCCAAGGGCAGTTTCCAGCCCGCTAATGCCACAGGGTGCCTGCGAGAATGCAACCGATTTGTCGTTTTCGGTATGGGGAGCGTGGTCCGTAGCGATAATATCGATAACGTTTTCCTTGAGGCCCTTTATCAGGGCTTCGTTATCTCGCTTGGTTCGTAGCGGCGGATTCACTCTTGCATTGCTGTCGCCGCTATTTGCTATTTCTTCGGTCAGCGTGAGGTGGTGTGGTGTTACCTCTGCGGTAACGCTTATTCCCCTCTCTTTGGCACAGCGTATCAGCTCAACGGATCCTTCGCTGGAGACATGGGCGATATGAACCCAGCCTCCGCTGAGCCTGGCCAGCAATAAATCACGGGCAAGGATAATCTGCTCGGCAGTATCGGGTATTGCTGCCAGCTCGGATTCAGTGAAAAGTGAGCTGCCTTTCATGAGGCTACTACCGGTGAGGCTGGTATCCTCGCAGTGGTCAATTATTGGTAATCCCGAAGTGCGGCTGTAGTTGAGTGCCTTTAGCATAATCAGGGAATCTTTTACGGGGCTTCCGTCATCGCTGAATCCCACCACTCCGGCATGCGCCATCTCGTCCAGTTCGGCCAGTATTTTGCCTTGTCTTCCATCGGTAACACAACCGATTGGCAATACACGGTTAACGGCTTCTGATGACGCAATTTCTTTGACGTAATCAATGGCGGATTGGTTGTCCAGTGGAGGGTTGGTGTTGGGCATACAGCAGATAGTGGTGAAGCCGCCTTTTACCGCTGCCCGGCTACCGCTGAAGATGGTCTCCTTTTCTTCAAATCCCGGTTGCCGGAGGTGGCAGTGCATGTCAATGAAGCCGGGGCACACGATCATCCCTCTGGCATCGAGAATATCATATGTGCCCGGTGGCAGATTGTTTTTGTGGATGCGGCTGATATGACCGTCGGCGAGAAACAGGTTCCCGGTTTCATCTATATCCATTCCTGGGTCTATTATATGACCGCCCTCAATAAGCAGCTGCTTCAACTTCTATCCTCTTTATTCTGCCTGAGGGGTATTTGGGCGTATTTACTGGGCTTAAAGCCATGCGCTTCGGCCTCACTGGCTGTGTTGAATACTATCAGGTTTTCCGGTTTTATTGCCCTGGCCCAGTGGCTTGCCGCACTGTGATACTTCTTGTTTTCCGGACTTCCCTCGTGCCAGTGGGCGCTAGCGACATATTCAGGTTCGAACCCGTGTTCGCAGTAGAGGCACCTCAGTGTTACCGGGTTGTTACTTACTATCTTGAAGGACGGTTTGATATATTTCAGCTCGCTTTCCTGTGTTGAAACGCAGTTCGGGTTGGGACAGGTTAACCCTAGGTTTTGACGGTATGCCGGGTATGTCACATGCTTGGGTGAGAACTTGGTGTTTGACATACTGTTTTCTCGTGTCCCCAGTAAAAGGGCTATTAGAGCCATACGAACAGGTACACCGTGGGCTGCTTGCCTGAAGTACATGGAGCGTGGGTCGGTATCCAGTTCGTAGGCCAGCTCATCAACACGTGGCAAAGGATGCATGATGATTGTTTTTTCAAAGCCCTTCTCTTTGAGTAGCTTCTTATCCACTATTGGATAATTCCTGTTTATGTTATTTTCTTCTTCGCCAGAGGTAAACCTTTCTTTCTGGGGCCGGGTAACGTAGAGAGCATCAATTCCCTTTCTCATCTCTACATTGAGATTAATGTTGGGCATCATGGCCAGCTGGTGCGGGCTGCCCGGTGTGATGTATACCGCATCCAGCGAAGACATTTCCTTGGTGTCTGTTGTATCGCATTCATCAAGTTGTTCCATTTCGCCACCGTATTCGGTAACCAGTTTGTGGATAACGTGCTTTGGTACCTCGAAGCCAGGGCTGGGGCAGAAAACTATGTTGGCCCCGAGCTTGGCCAGAGCGAAGATAAGGGAGTGAACCGTTCGTCCGTGCTTGAGGTCCCCCCAGAGCGCGATCTTGAGACCTTTTATGGTTTTTCTTTCTTTCCTGATGGTGTATAGGTCGAGGAGTGTCTGTGTCGGGTGCTGGTGTCCGCCGTCGCCGGCATTTATTACCGGTACCCCGGAATAATCGGCAACTACTTTTGCGGCGCCTTCCCAGGGGTGCCGAATAACGATAATGTCCGCATAGCTGCCCACTACCCGTGCCATATCGGCGATGCTTTCTCCTTTTGCCAGTGAGGTTGCCTTGGTATCGACTGCACTGATAACATCGCCCCCGAGCCTGTGCATGGCTGCTTCAAAAGATAGCCTGGTCCTAGTACTCGGTTCGAAGAAGAGACTTGCCATGACACTGCCACGGCACAGGCCAAGTTGCCTTTCCCTATCGCCCGACATTTCATCAGCTAGGTTAAAAACGGCTGCAATCTCTTCTTCGGAGAAGTCGTCTATGGTTACGAGGCTCTTGCCAGCGAATCTCATCGATAATACCCTACGATTGGTAGCTTGTCGGACATAAAAATAGCCCTCCTCCCTTCCCGGCAAGAGGGCTAACCAGCTTGCTCTATATCTCCACTTGCCGGCCTTCGTGGACCAGCTTAAAGGTTTATTAAAGAGTAAGTATAACATGTTTGGTCTTATGTAGTAAAGCAATGAATTGAAATCTTGACTTTATGTGTCGGTTCATTTTATATAGAATTTATATGTTATGATTCATGCGTACAAAAATAGAGGAGGGTTCGGATGTCTTCGGAGTTGAAAGAGAAATGGAGGGCTGAGGCAGAGGAAAACGGATTCGAGTTGTTTGGCGTTGTTGATGCGGCGGAGCTGGCCAAGGTGCCCTTTCCACCGCACCGTTTGCTGGACACGCCTTATGGTTTTTTACCCGAGGCGAGGAGTGTGGTGGTACTCGGAATGCACATCTGGGACCCTATGTTCAATACGGTGGTCACGTCGGTAATACCGGATGGAGCGCTGCCATTCGACGATGTACCTGGCTCCCAGTACTATAATTTCTACTATGAGCTTACCGAGGTAAGGGCGCATCGTTTTGCCCGCGTAATCCGAGAGGACGGCTACAGGGCGGTTGTAGACCATTTTGTCCATGAAAAAGCGGCTGCTGCCCTGGCAGGTCTGGGCTGGATAGGCAAGCAGACTCTCTGTATAACTCCCCGGCTCGGTCCGCGTGTGCGCTGGTGTGCCGTGATGACCGATGCCGTATTACCGTACGACGAACCATTCAAAGAAGACCTGTGCGGTGACTGTGAGCTATGTGTCGAGGCCTGTCCGACCGGGGCTATAATACCGGGGCCTTCGCAGGGTGTCGAACCGGGCAAAAAGGTAGATTTTTGGAAGTGTATCGTTCCCCAGGAGATGCTTGCCGAGCCCAATCAGGACTGGCAGAAATATGCCAACAAGTATTCGCCGCGCTGTTGCACCGAGTGCCTCATATGCCATGATGTCTGTCCTATTGGCAAGAAAGAGCACGAACGAAGGGTGAAAGAATACAGCAGCAAACCTGCGGGCTAGTTGTATGGAGATACAAACTTGCATATTTGAGGAATAGCCAGGAAGTACGAGGGACTTCTTGCTGCCCTGCATTGTGACTGTATCCCCTTTCATCTCATTATGCTCCATATCGCTATTCCACCGCGCTTTTGGGTCTGGTTATGAGCTAAGGATTATTGGCAGCAATTAATTTAGAGATAATCCTGAGGATACGTTCAGCTGAAGAATAGATTTGGCAGACGAAGTGCATGCTTTTTTGGTGTGGCTTAAGGAAAAGATACTAAGGCGAAGATAGGAATGATACCCAAGGCGATGGTGGGCCATTCTGGGTTCGAACCAGAGACCTCAGTCTTATCAGGACTGCGCTCTAACCAGCTGAGCTAATGGCCCGCATATATGCGGTAATTCACCTGTTTCGAAAAATACACCTTAACCTCTGGATAGCGGAAGGAAAGCGACCTACTCTGATTGCATGAATCAGAGATCGACCTAGGAGATATCAGACTTGACGTCTGTTTTCTCCCTAGAAAGGAGGTGATCCATCCACAGCTTCCGCTACGGATACCTTGTTACGACTTCATCCCAATCGCTAGCCCCACCCTCGGCGGCTGCCTCCCCGAAACCGGGGTTGGCTCACCGACTTCAGGTGTTGCCAACTTTCATGACGTGACGGGCGGTGTGTACAAGGCCCGAGAACGT
>JAGYOC010000007.1 GCA_018399795.1 Dehalococcoidales bacterium | reverse complement strand
TAATTCCAGAGATTCAAATCTGTCTCCATAAGATTCTGCTATAAGTTTTGGTCAGGTGTCGGCAGTAGTGGCGGTTCTTGTTGGATGGGAGTTCTTTTTACCTCACACAATTTTTTATACCAAAGTACAAATGATTAGCTTTCTCGCTACCACCGCGACGGCAACATCTTTCAGCTACCTGTTTGCCGGGAGAAACCAGCGGCAGCGCAGCCAGCTGCTGCACTGGGCCACTAAGGATCCTCTCACCGGACTGGATAACCGACGGGGTTTAGAGAAGCAGATCCAATTTGCACTTACAGCAAAAACCGACAACACCACTGACTACGGTTTGCTGGTTATGGATCTGGACAGCTTCAAATATATCAATGATACTATGGGCCACTCCGAAGGGGATCGGGTGCTGCGTGAACTTGCCCATCTCATCTCTACCTCGATCCGCCTCAGCGACCATGCCTTTCGTTACGGGGGAGATGAGTTTGTCATTCTGCTGGCGAATATCAATTCCAGGGGATTGGAGGAGGTGTGCAGGAATGTACTTCAGAAGATCAGAAGCAACCTTCGGTGCGGGGCAACTCCTGTCACCGTCTCTATCGGTGCTGCCCTGCTCGGTTCAGCTAAGGATGCCGAGTCCTGGTTTCTTCGGGCGGATCAGTGCCTCTATAAGGCTAAGGAAGACGGCCGCAATCGTTTCTATCTTGACTCTTCGATGCACAGATAAAAAGACACTTGCCTGTTGGCTCTATATACGAGACAGCCCTGTTTCAAGGTCGTGAATCAGATCCTCCGCATCTTCGATGGTTGCGGCTTGTAAATACAAATGTTTTTTCTCTTTATCCAGATGCCGAGGACGCGTATACTGGAGGTATGAAACGGGAATATCCTCATTGTCGAGAGGTGAAGTATCATTACAGCGGGAAGGTGTCCGAGGCCGACTGTGGGCTTGTACATTTATCGGCTGGTATGGCGGTGCTGAAATACTATTTTCTAGACGACTGGCAGGTAGAGGGGCTGGCTCTGGGCCCTCCGATGTACACCTATGCCTTTTACTGGGAGGATCGGCCTTACAACCTGTACCTGTGGTACCGAGCCGACGGGAGGCTGGATGCGGCCTACTTTAATGTGGTTGACTCGGTACAAATGAGTCGTGGACAAGTGGAGTATCGCGACCTGATTGTAGATGTGCTGCTGTATCCGGATGGAACACAGACGGTACTGGACCGGCACGAGCTGACAGAGGATATACCGGCCGGGTTGATAGAGTATATAGAGGCGGGGCAGAAGGATATCGAGGTCGACGGTCCGGAGATTGTGCTGCGGGCACGGATGTTTCTGGCACTGCGGGGGCTGGATGCCGGCTTTAAGGGTGGGCTAACAACTCGACGCTTGCGACTTGAGCCTCCACGACCTGGGATGGCCGAAGAGGTAAGTGACTACTATCGGCGCAACCGGGAGTTTTTGGCCCCCTGGGAGCCGGAGCGGGATGAGCGGTTTTTTACTCCGGCGGCGCAGCAGGAAAACCTGCAGCAGCAGATTGAGGCTGGGGATACTCTGGTCTTTTGGATACGCCAAACCGACAGGGATCCTATGGATAGCGCTGAGCCCGCCGGGGGGCGAGAGGGCGTGATAGGTTTTGTGAAGTTTTCGAATATTATTCGCGGGCACTTTCAGTCCTGCTTTGCCAGTTACGCTTTGGACAAGGATTACTGCCGGAGCGGCTATATGAGTGAGGCTCTGGAGGGGGCGATTGACTATCTGTTTGGCTTTGAGCGTCTGCACCGGGTGGAGGCGAATGTGGTGCCGGAGAACGAGGCTTCCCTGCGGACGGCAGCCCGGGTAGGGTTTAGTAATGAGGGTCTGGCAAGAAGCTATCTGTGTATCAACGGCCGGTGGCGGGATCACGTGCGTATGGTACTTATTAATGAGACATGACGCAGCCGAGCGAACCGTACCGGATTAGCCTGAGTTTCGAAACTATATGCATCATTCAAAATATTATTATTAAAGGAAGAACCTGGATTGAGTATACGACTGATAGTGACTGGCGGGACATTTGATAAACACTACGACGAACTGAACGGGCAGTTGACCTTCCGCGATACCCACCTGCCGGAGATTATGGGGGCGGCGCGCTGCACGGTGCCGATCGAAGTGGAGATTAGCCAGCTGGTGGACAGTCTGGATATGGGGCCGGAGGACCGGCTGCGGGTGCTTGATTCCTGCCGGAAGGCAGCGGAGGAGCGAATTATAGTAACCCACGGAACGGATACTATGGCCGAGACGGCGCAGGTGCTGGGTGCAGCCGGGCTGAAAAAGACGGTGGTGTTGACCGGTGCGATGGTGCCCTATGCGGTGCAGCACTCGGATGCGGTGTTTAATTTCGGTTTTAGCGTGGCGGCGGTGCAGCTGCTGCCGGCGGGGGTATATGTGGCGATGAACGGTCGGGTATTTGCCTGGAACGAGGTGCGTAAAAACCGGGCTGAAGGGCGTTTCGAAGGGAAGGGTTAGCTGAGTTGGTGGGTTCCTTCTAAAAGAGTAGTGTCGGAATAGTGCTTGAGGAGGGGGCGGTTCTTGATTTTATAGGTACGGTTTTCCTTTTTCAGGGCTCCAGCTTTTATCAGTTTGGTATGAATGCGGGCCAGATGTCGATAACTGGTGCCCAGCCACTCGCTGAGTTCCTGCAGACTGCCGGCCTGGATGTGAGGGTCGGTGTGGGTAAGGTAGTAGGCGGCCACCCGGGCTGCAAGGTCATAGTGGGTGTTGATTGCCTCTGCGATTGAGTTGCTTTCGAGTTTTTCAGCCAGGATTCGGCCTAATGAGAATAAAAGTATACTGTTTATGTCTGAGTTTCGGCGGAGGGTATCCATTGGAACGCAGTAGGTATGGCACTGACTGATGCATTGTACGGCACAGGTGGTATTGCCTCCGGTAAAAAACTCTAAATCGCCGACCACTGCACCGGGCTGGTAAATGCGGAAAAGAAATTGTTTCCCGTTGTACAATGGCAAAAACACCCGCGCTTTTCCCCGGGTGATAAAATGCATATAATTGATCGGTTCCCCGGCATGGCAGATGAAATCGCCCTTTTGCCAACGGCGTTCCTCTAGCTCGGGGGAGCGTTCGGATTCAATATAGTGGTTGAGATATGGAAAGTACTTTTTTACAAGTTCATATGACATATGTCCTCCTCCTTTTTAATAATAGCGTGTAAACTGTAAAAATCAACGGCAAAATTCGTTTTTGGGAGTTAATTTAATGGATGTTTTACTATCGCTCGGCTTAATTGCCGGTGAGCTCAGGTTGAGCCTGCAGCCCCGCGGCCAGAGATTCTAAGTGCCAGAGATTCTAAGTGTAAGAGCGGAACCTTGAGAGCTGTAGGAAAGTATAAAGAGAAGTGAATAACAACCGCTGAGCAGCAGTATCGTTCTACCTTTTTTCTTCTAAACTGCGACGTTCTTTAATGCACTCTTTTACTTTTTCTGCTGAAATGAAGCCTTTCCGTACTGCAATTTTACCGAAAGCCTCATAGTCCTCTTCATCCAACTGTGCCTGCTCGGCGGCCACTTCCTTCTCTTCATCTATGGACAGCAGCCCGCGGGAGACAAGGAATTTACCTATAGGGATTCGGTTTTTCTTCATATAATCCTCCTCTGCTTACTTTGTCGGTAATAAGCCTTTTAAATATAAATTTGGAGGATCTTTGAAGGATCTTTGTTTGACAGCAGAAACAAATGGCTTCACACTAAAAGTATGAAACAGGAGATAGACAAGTTAGAGTTTGGAAAAACCGGCCACCAAAGCAGCCGGGTAATTTTTGGCGGTGCGGCACTGTCGGATGTGCTGCCTGCAGAAGCAGATCGAGTATTCGAACTGCTCCTTCAACATGGGGTGAACCACCTCGATACTTCCGTGACCTATGGCGATTCGGAGAAGCACATCGGCCGCTGGATGAAACAGCATCGGGAACAATTTTTTTTGGCCACTAAAATCGATGCCCGAAACTATTCTGATGCACGGACAGAACTGAATACCTCATTGCAGAATTTGGAGACCGAACAGGTTGACTTACTACAGATGCATGAACTGGTCCGCAAAAGCGATGCAGACACCTTTTTCTCCAAAGACGGGGCGGTGAAGGTACTGGATGAGGCCCGGGAGAAGGGCTTAACCCGCTTTGTCGGGGTTACGGCCCACGGCTTTGATGCACCTAAAATTCTTCAGCGTTGTATTGAAGAGTACGATTTCGACTCGGTTCTTCTGCCGTTCAACTACTATTTGAGTATTCATCCGGAGTACAGGGTCGATTTTGACCAGCTGGTCGAGAGGTGTAGAGCTCGCGGGATCGCAGTGCAAACTATCAAGTCGATTGCCCGGGGTCCCTGGGGCACACAGCCGAAGACCCGCAGTGTCTGGTATCAGCCTCTGGAAGAGGCGGAGGATATCGATAAGGCGGTGCGCTTCGTGATGTCCTTCCCCGATCTATTCCTCTGCTCGGTGGGGGATATTGGCCTTCTTCCGCGGGTTTTGGAAGCAGCTGCAAGTTATAATACCTCTGATGGCGGACCGTTTGAGTCGGAAATGGAGAAAATGCGAAAGGATCTGCAGCTCACCATGCCGGATCAGCATGGCTGGCCGCGTCTGTGGGACGATCCCGCCTGAAAGCAGGGCTGAGTGAAATTACCGGGCTGTGCAAAGGCAGGTGCGGCCCGCTTATTCTTCGTCCAGTCCCTGCCGCAGCCAGGGCACTAAGCCCTCGGAGATGTCCTCCCGTTTAAGACCATAGAGGATATTGGTTTTGAGCCAGTCGAGCTTATTGCCCAAATCGTGGCGGCGGCCCTTGAAATGATACCCGTACATATTGCGGTCCTGCACCAAGAGTTGCAGGGCGTCGGTCAGCTGAACTTCACCTCCCTTGCCCGGCTGCACCATGTCTAAGGCGCTGAATATCTCCGGTGGCAGGATGTAGCGGCTGGCTATTACCAGATTAGAGGGGGCACTGTCGATGTCCGGTTTCTCTACCAGTTGTTGGATACTGTAGATACGCTCTTCTAGCTCCTCGCCGGCGATCACTCCATAGCGGCTGACCTTCTCCCGTGGGACCTCCTCCAGGGCCAGCACCGTTTCTTCAAATTGATCGTATACATCAATTAGCTGGCGGGTGACCGGTTTGTCGGAATAGGATTCCAGCACTGTGTCCCCCAGCAATACCGCGAAGGGCTCACTGCCCACGTGATTTCGGGCGCATTTGACCGCATCTCCCAGCCCCTTCTGCTCATGCTGCCAGACAAAATGAATCCAGACATCCTTCGGAAGCCCCTTGACCAGCTCTAACTCGGCAGCTTTTTTGCTCTTGCGCAGTTGTTCC
>JAGYOC010000006.1 GCA_018399795.1 Dehalococcoidales bacterium | reverse complement strand
CAAGCCCTGGCTGCGGGATGTTCCCGCCCGCAGGATTTCCGGTGAGAATATCGACGCGATTATGTTGGATGTCGATGAGAAATACCAGGATTATCTGGATGATCTCAACGAATAGAGAATGGACCTGTGTCGGTTGCCGCGGCTGAGATTGAGATGCCCGGCGGCAACCGGCCGGTTTTTGGGTTTTTGGAGGAATGATGTCTACAGTAGCACTAAAGAAGCGGTCGGTATTGGATCAAGGGAAAACGAAAACCCTGCTCATTTTTCTTTCTCCCTGGATCGTAAGCCTGATCGTCTTTTGGTACGGACCGATTATCTACACCTTAGTTCTGAGCTTCACCAAATACAAACTTGTTGGTGATGCGAGTTTTATCGGTATCAAAAACTATATCGATATCGTGCAGGACAGCAATTTCTGGCACGGTTTGTACACTACCTTTCTCTTTACCAGTCTGTACGTTCCGCTGAATATTGCGATGGGACTTTTTACCGCTTTCATACTGGATTTAGATGTGAAGCCCTTGCCTCTCTGGCGGGCGCTTATCTTTTTACCGGCGGTACTGCCGGTGATCGCGATTTTCGTTATCGGTAAGTTTATCTTTTACCCGAACGGACTTTTGAACAACTTTCTGCAGGTGTTCGGCATCAAAGGCCCGCTCTGGATTGCAAATCCCGACCTGATTATCATAGCGGCAGTGCTGCTGATGGTGTGGCAGTGCGGTACGGCCATGGTTGTGTACTTGGGCGCCCTGCAGGGTGTGCCGAAGCATTACTATGATGCGGCGGAAATCGACGGAATCGGCAAGGTCGCGCAGTTCCGGCATATTACTTTGCCGCTTATCTCTCCCTCTATTCTGTTTAGAGCAATTCTCGATTTGAAGCTAGGCCTGATGATCTTTATCCCGGCACTGGTGCTGCCCGAGGGCAACGTTCCCGGCGGGCCGGCGGACGCGTCGCGGTTCTACACGCTGCACGTGTACCAAAAGGCCTTTCAGCGCTTCAACATAGGGGAAGCCAGCGCCCTGGCGATGGTGCTGATAGTCATCAGCCTGATTATGACGATTGTGGTGATGCGTACCAGCCGCAGAGTAGTCTTTTACGAGGTATAGGAGTCAATATGAGTACGAAAACTTTGACAACCGGCGAAGCGCTTGAAAACAGCCTTAAATATATAGTAGTTATTGTAGTATGTGTGGCTTTTTTTGCCCCCTTCATCTATGCAATTTCTACTTCACTCAAGAGCCAGGTGCAGTTGCTGCAGCAACCGCGGGCTTTCTTCCCGCTTCCTCTGCACCCTGAGAACTATGTGGAAGTGTTTAAAAGCTATCCGGTTATCCGTTATTTCAGGAATACCCTGATTGTTGTCGGAGCGGTGCTGGTCTTCAATTTGCTGGTAAGCTCGTTTGCCGGCTATGCCCTATCGCGGATTCAGTGGAAGGGGCGTGAGGCTTTTTTCATGCTGACCGTCTCAACTATGTTTATGCCGCTGTTCCTGCTGCTGCTGCCGCGCTTTCTTATTTTTCAGCAGCTGGGACTGTTGGGCACCCTTCTGCCGCTGATTATTGCTCCAGCGCTGGGTTCCCCGACCAGTATTTTTCTGATGCGGCAGTATTATCGCAGCATACCGATGGACCTCAGCGAGGCGGCTATGATCGATGGTTGCAGTGAGTTCGGCATTTACTGGCGGATTATTCTGCCGCTTACCAAGCCGGCCCTGGCTACCATAGCAATTTTTACTGTGCGTTGGCGGTGGAACGACTTTATCCAGCCCCTGATCTATCTGCAGAGTGAAAAGCTGTACACTGTAACCATGGGCCTGTATACCATCATGGGTACAAGCGCCGAAGAGATCAACATTCACCATGTGATGGCTTTTGTCATTATGTCGATTGCCCCGATGATACTCATTTTTCTGGCGGCGCAACGCCACTTTGTCGAGGGCACTACCCATACCGGACTAAAAGGATAAGAACATGAAATATTATACAGAAACAGAACGCATGATACCTGTAGCCCATGTGGTCGAGATACTGGTAGTTGGGGGAGGGCCGGCCGGTTTTTCAGCAGCAGTTACTGCTGCGCGGCTGGGCGCCGAAACCTTACTCATTGAGAGCAGCGGGGCCGCCGGCGGGGTGGCAACTTCCGGCATGATGAGTCACTGGACCGGAGCTACCGAAGGCCCCCTGTATGCAGAGCTGCTGCAGCGCTCCAAAGATGCGGACAGAGACTGGAACTATTTCGGTGACAAAGTGCTGCAGGCTGAACGAATAATTCATCCGGAAAAGCTGAAGCTTACTATGTTGGAGATGCTCGATGAGGCCGGAGCCAAGCTGCAACTCTATACGGTCGCGGTAGACGTGATTATGGATGGTGACCGGGTTTGCGGCATCATCACAGAAAGCAAATCCGGCCGGGAGGCTATCTATGCCGATGTAGTTATCGACGCTACCGGCGATGGTGATATCGCTTTCAAATCCGGGGTGGAGTATGTCCAGGGGCGTGAGAGCGACGGAAAAATGCAGCCGGTCAGTGTAATGTTCAAAGTCGGAGGAGTGGATATGGGGCGGGCCGTGTTTCCCGGTGAGTTCGAGGACGATTTCGTGGTAAACGGGCGTTCAATTCAGTCTCTGGCGAAGGAGAAACTACCCCATCCCATTGGACACGTGCTGCTGTATCCGAGCTCAATGCCGGGAGTGGTAAGTGTAAATATGACCAACTGCCTCGACATTGACGCTACCGATGTGCGGGCGATTACCCGCGGAGAGATTGAATGCCGGCGGCAGCTTCCGCTTATTGTAAAGTTTCTGCGTGAATATATACCCGGCTATGAAGAGTGTTTTTTGCTTATGACCGCCTGCGCTCTGGGAGTTCGGGAGACGCGCCACTTCGTGGGGCTTTACACTATTACTGCAGATGACATACGTGCGGCGCGGGTGTTTGAGGATTGGATTGTTACCCGGGCCTATTTTAACTTTGATGTGCATAATATGTCCGGCAGCGGGATGGATGAAACCGGTATACAAAAAGAGTTTAGGCAGAAAAAGAAGTATACTATCCCGTTTGGTTGTTTTGTACCTAAAGAAGTGGACTGTCTGCTGTTGGCTGGGCGTAACATTTCCGGGACCCATCTGGCTCACTCAAATTACCGGGCCATGCCCACCTGTGTAAATATGGGCCAGGGGGTTGGAACTATAGCAAAAGTCTGTGTGCAGGACCATGTTCTGCCGCGAAACGTTAATGTGGAAAAGGTTCAAAAATTACTGAATAAACAAGGGATACAGGTATAAAAATGATTCACGAAAAATACAGTGGACCGCGACATTTTAGAAGCGAGGAATTAGCAACTGATTTGTGTATTGTAGGTGGCGGATTAGCAGGCACCTGTACTGCTATCACCGCCGCACGCGAAGGAATACAGGTGGTTCTGGTGCAGGACCGGCCGGTCCTTGGTGGAAATGCCTCCAGCGAGGTACGCCTCTGGGCTCTGGGGGCTACCGCCCATATGAACAATAACAACCGCTTCTCCAGAGAGGGTGGGGTGATCGATGAGCTGCTTGTGGAGAACCTGCACCGTAATAAAGAGGGCAACCCGGTGCTCCTCGATACTATTATACTGGAGAAAGTGACGGCCGAGCCGAATATCACCCTTTTGTTGAATACCGCCGTGCACGATGCGGAGATTGTAACGGTTTCGGACCACTGTTCACAGGTGAGGTCAGTTACCGCTTACAATGCTCAGAACGAGACCACCTATTGTATTAAAGCCCCACTGTTTTGCGATGCCTCCGGGGACGGGGTGTTGGCATACCGGGCCGGCGCGTCATTCAGGTTCGGGGCCGAAAAGCCCGACGAGTTTGATGAGGGATTTGCCCCTGAACCGGACTCCTACGGGGAGCGGCTCGGCCACTCCATTTTCTTTTATACAAAGGATACGGGTGCTCCAGTAAAATTTATTGCACCGAGTTACGCCCTTGATTCGGCACCTGAGAAGATTCCCCGCTTTCGTGGGTTTGATGTGAATGACCAAGGGTGCAATTTTTGGTGGATAGAGTACGGCGGCCGACTCGATACAGTGCGTGATACCGAGACCATTAAATGGGAATTGTGGAAAATCATTTTTGGGGTATGGGATTATGTGAAAAACTCGGGCAAGCATCCGGAGTCTGAGAATCTTACAATCGAATGGGTCGGCATGATTCCCGGCAAGCGGGAGAGTCGGCGCTTCGAAGGGCCAGTGATTCTGACCCAGAAGGATATAGTCGAGCAGCAAACTTGGGAAGATGCAGTATCAGTGGGCGGATGGTCGCTCGATCTCCATCCAGCCGACGGGGTCTACTCAAAACACCAGGGTTGCGACCAGTATCATTCCAAAGGGGTGTATCAGATACCCTACAGGACCATGTTCAGCAAGGATGTGAGTAATCTTTTTCTCACTGGGCGAATTATCAGCACCTCGCATGTGGCCTTCGGCTCTACCCGCGTTATGCTCACCTCGGCCCATAATGGACAGGCGGTGGGAGTAGCCGCTGCAGAGTGTACACAGAAGGGACTACTGCCGGCTGCCCTTGTAGAGAGCCGACATATGCGCGAACTGCAAGATCGTCTCTTGCGGCGGGGGCAGTTTATTCCGGGACTGAAGCTTGTGGATTATGATTTAAGCCAGTCAGCCGAAATTAAATGCAGCAGTACTTTCGAGTTTGTCCATTTTTCAAATAACGATCAGACTTTTCTGTTTCTTGAAAATGAAAAGGCATTTATGATGCCTCTACCCGAGGGAAAAGTCCCAAAATTCGAGTTTCTGGCCGATGTGCAATTGGCGGGAGAAAAGTATGTAACCCTCCGCACAGATGAAGAGTTGGAGGGGGCACACAATGCCAGAAGCGTGGCCATCAAATCGGAGGACGTACCGGGCAAACACGGCGAGGCAAGTATAACTTTAGAACTGCGAACTTCATACAATCCGGCCAATTTTACTCCGGAGAAAGTGCTTTCCCGTGCTACCGTTGACCTTGAAGTAGGGGAAAACACTTCTTTTGAAATAGACTTTGATGCGAAATTAGAAGAAGCCACCTATGTGTTTTTGATTTTCAAACCCCACACCCGGGTGCGGCTACATGCGCATTTGAAGCGAATTCCGGCAGTGCTGCTGCTGCATCATACTCACGATCAGGTGGCAGACAGCGTCGGTGCAGACAATTTTGAACTCTGGCTGCCCGAGCGACGGCCAGGCGGTGCGCTTCCTATGATGAACTTAAAGCCGACACCCAAACTGTTTAGCCCGCGGATGATTCTGAACGGATATCTACGCCCTTACATCAAAGCAAACTGCTGGGTTCCGGATCCATACGACCCGCGCCCCGAATTAAGCCTGGAATGGGAGCACAAGCAGCTGATAGGACGAATTGAACTGGTGTTTGACACCGATTTCGACCACGCTATGGAAACCGTGTTGATGGGACACCCGGAATCGGAGATGCCCTACTGCGTACGCCATTTTCAGCTTATTGATGAAGCAGGGAATGTAGTAGCTGATGAGAAGGAGAATTATCATACGCAATGGAGTTTAGATCTCTCCGAACCACTGCACACACACAGCCTTACACTAAGAATATTGAAGGTATGGGGTAATTCTCCCGGAGCAGTCTACGCCTTTAGATGCTATAGGGGGTGAGTAAAACGATCGCCCTCTTGTTATGTGGATGTGGTTTTTTTGTGAGCATCAAACCCAATACACTGGATACAAGGTTAAAGTGAAAATATAAACTGTAAGGTTCTGAGGACACCATA
>JAGYOC010000005.1 GCA_018399795.1 Dehalococcoidales bacterium | reverse complement strand
TTCTGTGGAGCGGGTGAAGGGATTCGAACCCTCGACGTCTTGCTTGGGAAGCAAGCACTCTGCCGCTGAGTTACACCCGCTCGCGACCTATATATTTTAACCCCTGGACGCTTCGCTGTAAAGGAATTATGTATAGGGTGACGAGAACTCCTTTTAAAGTGTATCATATTATATGGTGGCTTTAGTTTATACCGCCATATTGTTTAGTAATAATTGAAGGAGGTATTGATGTCTGAAGAGCTTGGTCAGGTTGAAAAGCCTTCGGTGGAGGAATTCAAGGAAGGAAGGAAATTATATTTGGTCCCCAATACCTATTGTGGGGAAAAGTCTCCTGACGACTACCTGAGCATATTTAACCGCTACTGGAATCAGGTTGAGGATCAGTTGGGTGCAATGGAACTCAAGCTGGGTAAGGTGAGCAGGGTATACCACGAGCTGGTCTCGTCGGGTGGTGAAGACGGCGTAAAGATGGTAAAAGAGATAAATGATAAGAGTTACCAGGTGATTAAAAACAGGCTTGACAAGGGTGCTCAATTGGAGGCAACTGAGGATAACGAGATTTTGACCGAATTGATGGACTGGGGACGCTGCATCTCTATAGGGCTACAGAATCAGGGGGTAATTAACCGTGTCTATCAGGCCTATACGGAAGTGAGCAAAAAGAGAAATGAATACATTTCCAGCAACATCGATAAGACACTCAGGGCGGACGAAATAGGGATACTGTTTATGAGAGAGGGGTACCAGATTCAATTCCCCAAGGATATACAGGTGTTTTATGTAGCTCCTCCTGCCCTGGATGAGATTGACCGATGGTTTAGGGATAGCGAATCCAAATCTGCAAAAACCGAGGAAAATGAGCCGTCGCAACAAAAAGAACAGACCGGGGAAGGAGAAAAAGAGGGTAAGACCGAAGGAAAAGGACAATCGGAGGAAACTTAGCCTTAGTTGTAGGCGGATTGCATTGTATAAAAAGGAGGGGGCGCTTGTAAGCGCCCCCTCTTATATCTATCTCCTCCTTATCCTCCCTACCGCACAATCCTCAAACCCAACTCACTTGCGGTTACCTTCGCCGCATCGGGTGTTCCTTAAGAATCTCAACCCAGATCTCTATCTCGAGTTAGGTTCAAGTTCCTGCTGCCCCGCCTATGGCGGGGCGACGGCTGTCACCCTGCCACACCCCCAACCTAGCATGAAGCCTCATAGCACACCTCCTCAGGTAAATACCTTCCTGGCTCTGCTTAGCTTCTGTTTTCATATAATCATAATTGGGCTGTTTTGTCAAGGGGGGTTGGGTAACTGTTACGGGTGAGTTGTATGGCAATCGGTGTTATAATGGAAGCCGAGGAATATTATCAAAAATCCTATTTGAAAGAAAAATATCTGTGGTCCCTTTTTTGTCCAGTGTTGCCTTGGTATCGATATCCGGTGTTATGATGCCGGGTCCCATGTTTGCCGTAACTGTAGCCAGGAGCTATCAATCCCGGCTGGTTGGATTGAAAATAGCCCTCGGTCACGCCATTGTCGAAATTCCTCTGATGTTGCTGATATATTTCGGCTTTGCCTCATTTTTTACCAGGGAGCCGGTACAAATAACGCTTTACCTGGCGGGTGGTTCAGTCCTGGTGTGGATGGGCATTAATATGCTCAGAAGAACTGATAGCGGAGGAGCAGAAAAAGGTGCTTTTGGCAGCGGAGGAGGGAAAGGGCATGGTTACCACTCGGTGGTAGCAGGAGTGGTAACCAGTCTGTTGAACCCGTACTTTTTCCTCTGGTGGGCGGCGGTAGGTAGTATGCTGATTATGAAATCTCTGACCTTCGGTTTTACCGGCTTCGCTCTGCTTATTACCGTGCACCTTCTCTGTGATTTCGGCTGGCTTGCATTCATATCGGTGCTTGTCCACCGGACCAAATCCTGCTGGGATAATAAGGTGCAGGCGAGGTTGATAACTGCCTGCAGTCTGCTGCTTATGGGCTTCGGTGGCTGGTTTGCTTATTCCGGGCTAAAGATGGTAGCTTGAACCCTGTTAAGGTTGTTTTTGCGGCAAGTAAATACCTATCGAGAAACCTTTTGGCTGGAAGGGAGAAAGGAGGGAATTATGGGAGTAGGATATGTTTATGACCCCATATATCTGAAGCACGATACCGGAACTCATGTTGAAAATTCACAGCGCCTGGTAGCTGTAATGAACCATTTGAGGGAAACAGAGCTCGACATGCGTCTCGAACACATCAAACCACGTGCGGCTACCCCGGAAGAAATAACACTGGTTCATTCACCGGACTTGATCGCTCAAATCCAGGTTATGGCAAAGAAGGGGGGTGGGTGGCTGGATGCCGATACCGTGATGTCTCAAGATTCGTACCAGGTAGCGCTCTGGGCTGCCGGAGGTATGCTGAGGGCGCTGGAGGTGGTGATGGACGGAGGAAATCCGGTCTTTGCTCTGGTCAGGCCGCCGGGACACCATGCCAATCATAGCCAGGCAATGGGGTTTTGCCTGTTCAATAATCTGGCTATCGCGGCCAGACAGGCTTTGAGAAAGTACCGTCTGGAGCGTATTGCCATTATCGATTTCGACGTGCACCACGGTAATGGTTCTCAGGATATCTTCTATGAGGAGCCGCGTGTCCTTTATATCTCCACACATGAGTCACCTCTTTATCCCGGAACAGGAAGCATCGAAGAGACCGGTAGTGGTGATGGAGCTGGTACCACAATCAACATTCCGCTTCCTGCCGGAAGTGGTGATACAGAGTATATAACTGCTTTCGAGCAGATAATTGCTCCGGCGGTGAGGCGTTTCGCTCCTCAAATGATTCTGGTTTCGGCAGGCTATGACCCGCACTGGTTGGAGAGGCTGTCAATGATGGAGGTCAGTGTCACTGGTTTTGCACGTATGGTTGGTATCATCAGGGACCTGACCGGAGAATTATGTCCGGACAGGCTTATCCTCAGTCTTGAAGGCGGCTATCCCCTTGATGTGCTGGCTGCTTCAGTCGGGGCTACTTTCAAGGTGTTGCTGGGAGATACGGAGATTGAGGACTCTCTGGGGCAGCCTCAAGCCGGTTTCAAGATGCGTGGGTTCCAGACACCGGATATTACTCCTCTTATAGAGAAGTTAAAAAAGGTGCATAAGCTCCCCTAGATTTTTATAGATCTGGTCAGTATGGATAAGCAGCGGGATGGCCATTTGTGCTGCAGATCTGCTTTTTGAATATAACCCGCACTTCCCTGGTGGGGTTACTGCTGTTCTGGAGATGTCAGGCTTTCCCCTGTATCGACAACCTGATGTGTATTCCGCTTGAAGAGGTTTTTCCAACTTCCCCCCTGCCAGACTATCAGAAGGTTGGGGGCGATGCAGATTGAGCTAAAGGTTCCTGCGATTACGCCGATGAGCATCACCACAGCAAAGTTCTGGATCGATGACCCGACAAAGAGGAGTAACGCTAGAATAACGAACATCGTGGTCAGGCTGGTATTCAGTGAACGGCTGATGGTCTCGGCAAGACTGATGTTTACCACGGTCTTGAAGTCGGGGCTTATTTTGCGGCTCAGGTTTTCCCTTATTCTATCGAATACGACCACGGTATTGTTGACGCTATAACCTACCACGGCCAGAATACCGGTAATAAACATCAGGTTGATTTCCCAGCCGAGCGTTCCACTGAGAACAGAGAAAATCCCCAGGGCGATAAGCGTATCGTGCCCCAGTGCCAGTAGTGCGCAGACGCCGTAACGAAAAGGTCTTGGCATTCTGCGAAATGCCCAGGTAATATATAGCAGTATTCCGACTGCGGCTATGGCGATGGCGATACCGGCGTTACGTGCTGTCTCGGAGGCTACCATGGGAGACACCGAATAGAATTCTGACTCGGTGATCTCGCCGAATCTGGCCTGGAGGTCTTCTTCCAGAGCTGTTTTCTGTTCTCCGGATAGTTCCTCTGTCCGGATAAGGAAACCTCCTTCTCCGGTCTCTTGAATCAGAGCGCCGGGATACCCGGCGCTGGCCAGTTCCTCTTCCAGTTCGGCCTTGGGCACTTCCTGGTCAAAGCTTACCGTTAGCATCGAACCGCTGCTCAGCTCAATGCCCGGCTTGAGCCCGAAAACGCCCAGGGATATTATACTGAACAGAATCAGTATTCCCGATACGAGAAAAAACCAGAACCTTTTTCCTACAATGTCAGTCATTTTCTTTACCTGAATGAACCCTGAATAGTGAACTCTTTCTGGCCAGGCCGGTAGCGGAAAAAGTGCGCAGAAAGGTACGGGTTACCACTACTGCACTGAACATGCTTACGGCGACCCCGATGGCCAGAGTGGCAGCAAATCCCATCACAGGGGTGCTGGCAATAATGCTGCTGCCCAGCCAGTAGAGAATCCCGCATACGATAAAGGTGGTGATATTGCTGTCCCGTATTGCCGGCCAGGCCCGCCCGAAGCCGCTTTCGATGGCTGATGCCAGGGGCCTGCCCAGCCTGAGCTCTTCCTTCATACGCTCGAAGATAAGGATATTGGCATCTACTGCCATACCTATCGATAGGACAAAACCACCTATTCCGGCCAGGCTGAGGGTAACCGGTATGAGCTTGAATATAGCCAGTACCGATGCTGCGTAGAATAGCAGCGCGGCACTGGCAAGAGCACCCGGCAGCCGGTAGTAGATCATCATAAATACCATAACCAGTATCAGGCCTATCAGGCCTGCTGTAAAGCTCATGTCGACAAAACCAGAGCCCAGTATCGGGGAGATGGTCTGTTCGTAAACGGGAGTAAGCTTTACCGGTATCCGTCCTGCGTTGAGTTGCTTGGATAGAGTCAGGGCTTCTTCGAAACTCAAGCCGGTGATTACGCCGCTATCGGCAATCACCGCGTTTACCGTTGGGGCGATAGGTCTGTTATCCTCTTCAGAACGGAGTGTGTCGTCTCCTTCGAATATCCCCAGGGGTTGATTCAAAAGCCGCCTGGTAATCACTTCGGAAAGCTTGCTTCCTTCCTCGTTCCACTCGAAGACCAGCTGAATTTCCCCGAAGTCACTCTGGGTGACGAAGGTATTCTTTTTGAAGTAGGCGCTGCTCAGTACCATTTCTTTACCGTCGATCTCTGCCGTGGCTGGTTTCCACCTGCCCAGCTCGTTTTCCCATTTAGCTTCTTCACTCTCCTCAGCCAGCTCGCCAAACTCGAGAAGCGCGGTTCGGGATAGCCTTTCCTTTTCTTTGTCCGTAATACTGAGACCGGGCAGTTCGACGGCAATGCGATTTTCTCCCATCTGCTGAATAACCGGTTCGGAAACCCCCAGCGGGTTGATACGGTTGGTCAGTACGTCGATTACCCCGTCAATTATGCCGGATTCTTCGCCCGGCTCCACTTCCGAAAGGTCGGCTTCATATACCATATGAATACCACCCTGAAGGTCCAGTCCAAGTCGCATACCCTTTTGGCCGAGTATTCCCTTGTCAAGGGGCACGACCACGAGCATTGCCAGCGTGAAGAGGATTCCGATTATGATAAGTGGGGTTCTGTTTCTCCTCATCATTTCTGTTTCAATTCACGCTCCAGTTGTTTCCTGACGTAGCGCAGAGCTTCTTCTCTGGTTCCGATATTGCCGGCGGCATACGCTTCCCTTACCATTTCCAGAATTTTCCCGATTAGTGGGCCGGGCTTTAGGTGAAAAATGCTGATTAGGTCATTGCCGTCGAGCAGGGATTTCGAGGGTGGCATTGATTCCTGCTCGAAACGTCTATCAAGGACATAATCAACGAGCTGGGTATGTTCCTGCCAGCCTTCAGGCTTGAGCCTGGGGCCCCTGGTGGCAAGGTGGTCGGCAAGGCTCAGGAACAGGATATCGATGCCGTTCTCGCCAGTATCGCGGAAAAAGCGGTAAATGGCGCGTTTCGTGGGAAGTACACCGCTCTGGCTTAGCTGGGTTGGTCTGA
>JAGYOC010000004.1 GCA_018399795.1 Dehalococcoidales bacterium | reverse complement strand
TAACATTACAGGAGGATAGATTGTCACGAGTTAAGCGAGGAACAACCGGCCACAAGAGGCACAAAAAAATACTGGCCCTGACAAAAGGGCAAAGGGCAACCAGACATTCGCTGTACCGTCGCGCTCATGAAGCCATGCTCAAGTCGCTGAGTTACGCCTACCAGCACCGGCGAAAGCGCAAGAGCGATATGAGGCGTTTGTGGATAGCCAGGGTCAATGCCGCCAGCAGAGCACAGGGCCTTACCTATTCCCAGCTAATGGATGGCCTGAACAGGGCAGGAGTCACCATTAACCGCAAGATACTAGCCGATATGGCAGTGAGAGAACCCGAAGCGTTCAATCATCTTGTAGTTACGGCCAGAGCTCAGGCTAAGCAGTAATACAGGGCCGGTTATGAATTTCAAAAGTGCGGTATTCCTTCTGATTGATAGCCGCACTTTCTGCTAGTTAAAGACATGTAATCCCGGCATTGGAAAGATACCCACCATGATAGACCGCCTGGAGCAGCTCAAACAGGAAGCCCTAAAAGAACTGGATTCAATCGATGATTCCAGGGAACTGGAGCTATGGCGGGTAAAATACCTGGGCAAAAAAAGTGAGCTTACCCACATTCTACGGAGCCTGGCATCCCTCGAAGTTGGGGAGAGGAAAACCACCGGTGCTGCCGCCAACGTGTTGAGGAGCGAACTGGAAAACGGGCTGGCCGGTAAAAAGGAAACCCTGAGAACCATAGAGCTGTCGGCGGCAGCCGGAAAAGAAGTCATCGATGTAACCCTGCCGGGACGTCCTGTGCCCACAGGCCACGTTCACCCCATCACTAGAACCATCGAAGAAGTCTGCGATATTTTTGCTTCGATGGGCTTTCAGTTAGCCGAAGGCCCCGATGTGGAATGGAACTACTATAACTTCCAGGCACTTAACATCCCCGACGAACACCCCGCCCGAGACGTGATGTCAACTTCCTGGATTGATACCGAGGCAGACACAGGTATGGGCCCGATGCTGCTAAGAACCCATACAACCTCGGTAACCGCGAGGGTAATTGAATCCCAGGAACCCCCGATAAGGGTAATCGAGCCGGGCAAGGTATACCGCTACGAGGCCACCGACGCCACCCATACTCCGATGTTCCACCAAGTGGATGGCCTGGCCATCGACAGGGGTATTACCATGGCCGATCTGAAAGGCAGCCTCTACGAGTTTGCCCGCCGTTTTTTCGGGGAGGGCAGAAAGGCCCGTTTTCGATGTGACTACTTCCCCTTCGTTGAACCGGGAGTCGAGATGTCCATCGATTGCCGGGTCTGCAACGGTACGGGATGCCGCCTCTGCAGCAATACGGGATGGATAGAAATCCTGGGGGCGGGAATGGCCCACCCGAATGTACTGAAAAGGGGTGGCATTGATCCAGAGGTCTACAGCGGATTCGCCTTCGGAATGGGTATCGACCGGCTGGCCATGCTCCGCTACGGGATAGACGATATCAGGCTGTTTTATAGTAACGACTTGAGATTCCTATCCCAGTTCTAGTGAGCGGTTAAAGTAAACATCGAATCAGGATCATAGATGAAAGTATCGCTGAAGTGGTTACAGGAATTCGTTGACATTGATATTTCTCCCCATGAACTGGCCAGAAGACTCACCATGGCCGGTACAGAGGTGGAGGGAATACATCTCCTCGGTGAAAACTGGGGTGATGCGGTAATAGGCGAGATTACGGCCATCAATCCGCACCCCAACGCCGACCGGCTCAGACTTGTTACCGTAGACACCGGCGATAATCAGACCACCGTTGTCTGCGGTGCACCCAATATCAGTACCGGCATCAAAATAGCATTCGCCCCGGTAGGCACGCAGCTCATCGACAGCCAAAGCGGCAAATCATTCTGTCTGAAATCGGCACGGATTCGCGGCGTCAGCTCGAGTGGCATGATCTGCTCGGAACGAGAACTCGGTATCTCAGAGAACCACGAAGGAATAATGATTCTACCCGATGAATCCCCGAAAGGCAAGGCTCTGGCAGATTACCTCGGCGACGCCGTATTCGACCTTGCCGTAACTCCAAACCGGCCCGACTGCCTCTCTGTAATCGGCATTGCCAGAGAAGCGGCAGCCCTGACCGGTAAGAAGATTCATCAACCCGATAACAGTTGCGATAAAACTGAAAACCCCATAGAAGAGAGGCTTTCAGTAGTAATCGATGCTCCCGCCCTGTGCCCCCGCTACTGCGCCAGCCTGATTACCGGAGTAAAGATCGGCAGTTCCCCCTGGTGGCTGCAGCAGAGGTTGATAAAATGTGGCATGCGGCCGATAAACAACATCGTTGACATCACCAACTATGTCATGCTGGAGCACGGGCAACCCCTGCATGCCTTTGACTACGCCCAAATCAGGGGTGGGGAAATCATAGTACGGCGTGCATGTAAAGGTGAAAGTATAACCACCCTTGACGGCATAGAACGAACCCTCTCCGCCGAAACCCTGGTCATCGCCGACCGGGAACGGGCAGTGGCCATCGCCGGTATTATGGGAGGGCTGGACAGCGAGGTTACCGACGACACGACATCGATACTCCTGGAAGCAGCCAACTTCAACCCGGCCAGTATACACCATACCGGCAGCAAGCTGAACCTGCCCAGCGAAGCCTGTATGCGCTTCGAGCGAGGAATTAGACCAGAGCTGGTCACGGGAGCGATAGAGAAAGCCACCAAGATGATTGTCGATCTGGGAGGAGGCAGAGCACTCCGGGGAGTTATTGATTCCTATCCCGGCGCAGAGGAGAAGAAGCCAATTCTGCTCACCACCGGTCAAATGGCAGGTCTTCTGGGAATTGATTTCAGTATAGAAAAGATAATATCAGCCCTGAGCGTACTCGGATTCGAGTGCCGGGTAGAGAGCATCCCGCCAGGAGTTCGGGCAACGGCACCATACTGGCGGAGTGACATCAAGTTGCCGGTTGATCTCATCGAAGAGGTAATCCGTATCACCGGCTACGAAGAGATTCCCAGCACCCTGCTCAGTACCCGCCTACCCAGCCACACCCCTGAACCAATGGCCGATTTAAGGAGGGATATCAGGCGCCAGCTTGTCGGGTACGGCTTTCAGGAAATAGTTACCTATTCACTAACCAGTATAGACCGGCTCAATAAGCTAATGCCGGGGAAAAAGATGGAACCACCAATGCGGATGGCCAACCCGATGACAGCAGAACAGGAGTACCTCCGCCCCATGCTGAGGTCAAACCTGCTGGCCACCCTCTGCTCCAACCGCCGGCACGAAGACGACGGCATCAAGATATTCGAATTGGGCAAGGTGTACCAGCCGGCGCATGATAAGCTACCTGAGGAACCGGCACAACTCTGTGGCCTGATGAGCGGCCTCAGGCAGGAAAAGTCCTGGCACGGAGATAACAGCACAGTCGATTTTTACGATGCCAAGGGAGTGGTGGAGGGGCTACTTCACAGAAGGGTAAAGGAATTACACTTCGAGAAGGGCGGTGATGCCAGCCTGCACCCTTCCAGACAGGCCACCATCGTCGTTGACGGCCACAAAATTGGTATCGTCGGTGAGCTTCACCCGATGGTACAGGAAGCCTTTGACATTTCCGAATGCACCGTGCTTTTCGAAATCAACCTGACCGCAGTTTTGCCTTCAATCACAAAGCAGATAACATTCCAGCCTGTACCACGTTTTCCGGCGGTAGTAAGGGACATCGCACTGATAGTAGACACTAGCACCACTCACCAGAGCATATATAGCATTATCAGGAAATTCAAGTATGTGACAGAAGTAGCGGTATTTGACCGCTACGCAGGCAACCAGGTTCCCGGGGGTAAAATATCCCTTGCTTACCGGATAACATTCCAGTCACCGGCACACACGCT
>JAGYOC010000003.1 GCA_018399795.1 Dehalococcoidales bacterium | reverse complement strand
AATATGCCCACGCGTTACCTGCTAAACGGGGCAGCGATAGATAACAACATACCCCTTTTCCACGGTGCGGTGCAGGGCTTTGAAGGCAGGGCATTGACGGTTATCCCCGGCCGGACCGCCTGTCTATGGTGCCTGTATCATGGTTCGGTTCCACCCCAGGAAAAATTTCCGGTAATCGGCGTGACGCCGGCCGTAATAGGATCTATCCAGGCCAATGAAGCGATAAAACATATCGCTGGTATCGGAAAATCGCTGTCCAACAGGCTGTTGATTTATGATGGGCTGGACCTGCAATTCACGGAGATCGAAGTTCTCAGAGATCCGTATTGTAGCCAGTGCGGCAAGTCAGCTTGAGGGATAATTAATAAGAGAAAAGGGTGGTCGCTTTGTTCCACACTTTAAGGGAAGACATCAGGACGGTTTTTACCAAAGACCCTGCCGCGAGGAGCGTTGCCGAGGTTTTCCTCTGCTATCCCGGCCTGCACGCGCTATGGTTTTATCGTGTTGCCAATTGCCTCTGGCGTCATAGATTCCGGTTAATGGCCCGACTGGTTTCGCATATCGGCCGTTTTGTTACGTGTATTGAAATTCACCCCGGAGCAAAAATAGGGAAAAGGTTGTTTATCGACCATGGAGCAGGTGTGGTCATCGGGGAGACGGCGGAAATAGGGGACGATGTACTTATTTATCAGGGCGTGGTACTGGGTGGAACGAGTTCGAAAAAGGACAAACGTCACCCCACAATCGGTGACGGGGTGGTGATAGGTACCGGCGCTGTAATTTTGGGCGCTATCACGATAGGCGATAAAGCCAAGATTGGCTCGGGCTCTGTCGTGGTCAAACCTGTTCCTCCCGAAGCCACCGTGGTGGGAATCCCGGGGCGAATTGCCGAGGACCATACCGGTCAATTGTCTGTCTTGGAACATGGCAGGCTGCCTGACCCGGTTTCAGAAACCTTAAGGCTTACTATGGAAAATCAGCAGGGGATAATAGACCGTTTGAACAGGCTGGAAAGCATGGTGAAGGAAGTAACCAGTGATGACGATGGAGCTACTGAACGTGTGAATGAACCGGCGGAGTTCAACAGCGGAGCAGGTATATGAATTGTATTTGATACTCCGGACCGGTATGAAGCAGTTGGACAAACGGTACCGGTTGGCTTTGTGCAACCCACATCTCTATCAGGCAAACGGTAAACGAAAAACCGCTGACAGGAGTTAAAAATTAAAGATAAATTGTAAGTATAAGATGAAGCCGATTTTCAAGGGCGGCAATATTTACAGGGCGATTCTCTGCGCTATATTTCAGCCCGTCAGATAGTATATTATTTTGTCGGGTCTAGCTGACAAATCCAGAAAAATGTAGAAAAAAGCTGATGATGTCTCAAGATAAAAAATCTCTTACCCCCAGATATTTCAACAGGCCTACCGATAATGTCACCGCAGTAGCTACGAAAGCGGCCAGGAATATGTACCCGGTCTTTTTGTTGAATCGCCGCCGGCGTAGCAACAAGGCGATAATTACGGTTGCAGTTACCGCATAGACCACTCCGGCTATTTGGGGTATGCCGTCAGTAATTATTCGCTACCTGCCTACGCCTTGTCCTTCAATTCTTTCCACCTCTTTTCACCCAGGCATTTGCGGGCATAAGCACACCAGTCGATGCATGAGGGCGATTTGTCGTGATAGACTTCCTGGCCGCATTTGGGACACTTGGCCTTCAACTCGTCGGAGAAGATTTCGACTTCAGCACCACAGCTGGGACAACTGTAGAGGGATACCCGCAGGTTGTTCATATTTTGCCCCGGACACCTGTTGTACATTGACCTTACCTCCCCTTATAGAAATTATCGTTCTCATGCTAGAATAAATAAGCGGTACTGTCTATGATATAAATCATAAACCGGGTGCCGCTATACAAACGTTATGCTGGCTTAAGAATACGGGTTTGCTGTTTTTGGCTAAACCTGCGGGGGCCCCTCACTCAGCAGTCTGAGTTTTTCTTTATCCGTAATGGATATTTTACCCCGGTCGGATTTGATGATACCCCTCTCCTTTAGATTGGTGGTTAACCGGATTGCTGTTTCCGTGGTGGTTCCCACCATATCAGCAATTTCCTGCCGGGTAAATGATAAATCAGTGCCGATTTTCTCGGATAGCATAAGAAGCACCCCCGCCAGGCGCTGTTCAACCCTTCCCCCGGCAAAATCCCTGAGGCGGTCCTGCGCATCTCTCAGTCTGCCGCTCAAGACATTTATTATGCGTATGGCTACCTGGGGACGGTTGTCCAGGAAGTTCAGAAAATCCTTTCTTTCGAAACCTATCAACGTAACACCGCTCACCGCTTGGGCTGAGGCGGGGTAGGGTCTGTTTTCGAACACAGCTACTTCTCCGAATACCTCGCCTCGTCCGAAGAAGGCGATAATAAACTCCTTTCCTGATGACGAGTGCTTCATCACCTTTACCTGCCCTTCGGCCACCACGTAGAAGCAATCTGGCATTTCCCCATCCCAGAATACCGATTCACCGGCAGTGAACACCCTGTCTATGCCCAGCCTGCACAGCGCTCCAATCTGTTCTTCGTCCAGACTGGAGAAAATATAGGATTGCCTGAGGATATCGGCCTTCTCACTGTTTTTCAATACTGCTCTTCCCCCGACGGAATAAATTGCAGAAGAATCCGTAAATATATGATGGGATTATATCAGAAATGCTCCTTGAGGATGGTTTTCGCGGCGTCGATATTTTATTTCATTTTCAGGAGGCGGGCATTGATGGCGACGATTACGGTGCTTACTGCCATCAGTGCTGCCCCTACAGCGGGGCTCAGCAGAATCCCGAAGCCGTAGAGGGCGCCGGCAGCTGCCGGTATTGCGAAGGCGTTGTATCCGGTGGCCCACCAGAGATTCTGCAGCATTTTCCGGTGGGTGGCCTTTGCCAGCCTGACAATGTTCAAGACGTCCATCGGGTTGCTTTTCACAAGAATTACATCGGCGGTCTGTACGGCCACCTCCGTACCGGCTCCGATTGCCACTCCCACATCAGCCTGAGCCAGAGCGGGTGCATCGTTTACTCCGTCCCCGGTCATCGCCACCACCAGGCCACGGGACTGCACTTCTTTCACCTTTTCCGCCTTTTTATCGGGAAGGACGGCGGCGAAATATTCATCCAGCCCCACTTCTCCGGCTACCCACCGGGCTACCTGCTCGTTATCTCCGGTTATCATCATGCAGCGGATGCCCATTTCCTTCAGTCCTGCGATTGCCTTGCGGGATTCCGGACGTATAATATCGCCAAGGGCTATCGCCCCTCTGGCTTTACCGCCGATCACCAGGAACACAACCGTTCCTCCCTCCGCTTTCAATTCCTGGAGTTTGCTTTCATCCAGCCTGATGTTGTTTTCTTCGAGATATCCTCTGCTAACCACTTTGACCTGCTGCCCGTTTACTTCTGCCTGTGCTCCTTTTCCCGGAATGGACCTGAAACCGTTCGTATCAAACCTTTCCCCGGTGGAGGCTGCAATGCCCCTGGCGATGGGGTGCTCGGAATAGGTTTCGACCGAAGCGGCATAGCGGAGGATCATATCTTTATCGATATTTTCGTCAAAGGAAATCGTGTTTGTGACCCCGAATTCACCCCTGGTAAGGGTTCCGGTCTTGTCAAAGAGAACGGCCTGTATGTTCCTTGCCTTTTCGAAGGCATTGCGGTTTCGGATCAGCAAGCCGCTACTCGCTCCGAGCGAGGTTGAGACCGCTACCACAAGGGGAACAGCCAGCCCCAGGGCATGCGGACAGGTTATCACCATTACCGTTACCATACGCTCGAGGGCAAAAACAAAGTCTCTTCCGTACTGGACTAGCCATATTGCCAGGGCGGCGCCGCCTGCGGAGAGGGCGATAACGGTTAGCCACCTTGCCGCCCGGTTGGCCAGGTCCTGGGTACGGGACTTGCTTTTCTGTGCCTGTTCTACCAGGGCCATCATCTGGGACAGGTAGGAATCCTTGCCGGTCTTCTTTACCTCAACCGTTATGGCCCCCTCGCCGTTTATGGACCCTCCGATGACGGTCATACCCTGCTCCTTGAATACCGGCTGGGTCTCGCCGGTGAGCATCGCTTCATTCAGGGATGAATTGCCGTCGGTTACTTTGCCGTCCGCGGGTACCTTTTCACCCGGCTTGACAACAAGCCTGTCTCCTCTTTGGATCTCCTGGATTGGTACGTCCTTGATGGCGCCACTTTTCGTCAGTCGGTGGGCTACCGAGGGCATAAGTCTCGCCATTTCTTCCAGGGAGCTCGATGCCCCCATTATGGATTTCATTTCCACCCAGTGTCCCACCAGCATTACATCGACCAGGGTGGCCAGCTCCCAGAAGAAGGGCTTTCCCATCAGGCCGAAGACGGTGGCGCTGCTGTAGGTGAAGGCAACCGTGATGGCAAACCCTATGAGGGTCATCATACCGGGGTTTCTCGATGAGATCTCGTCGCGGAGGCCTTTTAAAAAGGGGAGGCCACCATAGGCATAGATACCCACGGATAGACCGAAGACGAGGTACTGGTCCCCGGCAAAGCCGATGGCGCCGCTCAGGCCGGTAAACTCCTGGACGGTTTCGGAGAGGAGTAGCACGGGGATGGTAAGGCCCAGGGAGATGAAGAACCTCCGTCTGTAATCGGCCATCATCATGCGGTGATGGCTCATCCGGTTGTGCCCCTGGCCGTGATCGTTATGTGCGGCGCTTTTCATAGTATGTCTTTCCCAAACGCTGCTACTTCATCCGGCAACGAGTGCTGTCATATCCGGCTATTCTGCTGAATTGATTGTATCCGGTATCAGCTCGGTCAGTGCCGGGTGAATATGGATTCCCTCATTAATCTCCTGCCGGTGCCCGCTCGATATCATGGCGTTTACCACTTCCTGAATCAGAATCGGTGCATACGGCCCGATGACATGGAATCCCAGTATGTTGTTATTCTTTCTATCCAGAATGGCCTTGGCGAAGCCGTTTCTCTCCATCATGGCTTCTCCCTTGGCAACATCGCTGTAGCGGGTTATGCCCGCCGTAACCTGGTGGTCTCTCCTGGCAGCCTCCTCTGTGTACCCCACGGAAGCGATTTGAGGATAGGAGTAAACTGCATGCGGTACGGTGGCATCATTGATGGTAGCCCTGTTACCGTGGAGAGCGTTGTCGATGGCGATAATTGCTTCCCGGTTGGCCATATGGCGGAACATATTCCGCCCGTTGGCGTCCCCGACGGCGTAGATATTCTTTTTACTGCTCTCGAGGTACCTGTTCACCTTGATGAACCCTTTTTTATCCAGCTCAACACCGCTTTTCTCCACCGCCAGCAGGTCGGCATTGGATTTTCTTCCTATGGCCAGCATGACCTTCTCCGCGGTCAATTCCGACCTCTCTCCGTTATCGGCATCTTCCACCAGCACCCTGACCCCGTTCCCATCCCGCTTTACCTCTACCAGTTTGGTACGGAGTGAAACCGTCATACGCTTCCTCAATTCGCTGAGCAGGAGGTCGGCTAATTCCGGCTCTTCGGAAAGAACCAGCCTGCCTGCCATCTCGATGATATTTACTCTTGTACCCATAGCACTGAAGAAATGGGCATACTCCACCCCGATATATCCACCGCCGATGATTATCATGCTCTCCGGTCTCTCTTTGAGCTCCAAAACACTGTCATTGGTCAGGAAATCGACCGTATCCAGCCCGTTGATCGGGGGAACCAGCGGCCGGCAGCCGGAGGCGATGAATATTTTATCTCCTTTAATCCTTTCCCCGTTGATTTCAAGGGTGTAGTCCGAAACGAAGCTCCCCGTTCCCATATAGAAATCGAGCCCCTTTTGTTGCTCTACCCCCTCCCTTAGCTGGCTTTCATGTTCGTCTCTGTACTTCCTCATCCTGTTCATAACGGTGGCGAAATCGATGCCTTCGACCCTGACATCGATTCCTAGCTCCCGGGACTTCTCGATCTCCATTACTCGGTCTGCGGCGTGGATCAGCATCTTGGACGGTATGCATCCGTAGTTGAGGCAGGTACCGCCGAGCCTCGGCCCCTGCTCGACCAGGGCAACCCGCCCGCCGTGAGCGAGGGCCTGATTGACGATGAGCAGACCGGCCCCCGAGCCTATTACGATAAAGTCGTATTCTTTCATTTAGCTCCCTCCGATACTACCTCTGGATCACCTTTCGGGTTCCTTTTTAAACAATCCGTATTGATGAAGCCGGGGTAGTGTTATAAATTAACATAGCTCGCTCGATAAAAGAAATACCCGGACCAATTAACCTCGATGTTTTCTACCCGTTTAACCACATATATATTCCATCCAGTCCTGTATATTAATAGATTAGGGGGAAGGTTGTATGTGACTATTATCGGAAAATGACATAAATGTAATTTGAGCGTTGGGCGTATGGCCCTTGTAGTGCGCGAGCAGATGGAATTGTTTCGGGGGCAGGTGAATCACCGAAATGTTATGGCAAGCGAGGAAGTATGCTCGCTGCATACCGGCTTTCAATTGCACGGGCCAGGGTATAGGGACATTTTTTGAGACGCAAATAACTATAGCAATAGTGAACAGGCGATTGTCAGATGCTGAGCTATAATGATTGAACTTGCCTTTAGCCGGCAATGAG
>JAGYOC010000002.1 GCA_018399795.1 Dehalococcoidales bacterium | reverse complement strand
TATATCAACCATTGCTTTTTTCATCGCTGCTGGAGCTGGGCTGAGGGTGGCCAAGCATGGGAACAGGGCTATGAGCAGTAATTGTGGCAGTGCGGATGTGCTGGAGGCACTGGGGGTGAAGATAGACCAGGGGGAAGCAGAAGCCGGAGAAAGTATTAAAAAGACAGGAATGTGTTTTATGCTCGCCACCATTTTCCATCCCGCGATGTTCTCTGCCTCTGCGGCCAGGCGGGAGATTGGTATCCGCACCGTATTCAATATTTTGGGGCCGCTCACCAATCCAGCGCGGCCGGATTTTCAGGTTGTAGGTGTGCCTGCTTTGTGTCTGGGGGGGAAAATGGCGCAAGTTCTACATAGGATGGGTAGCAAACACGCTTTTGTCGTCCATGGAATGGATGACGGTCTTGATGAAATATCTCTATGTGGACATTCTCTAGTGTGGGAGGTTGTACCGCAGGGAGTATTATCGCCCTATGAGGTTTTTCCGGCAGATTTCGGTTTCCAGGAAGAACCACCCGAACGTATAAAGGGGGGTACCCCTGAAGAAAATGCTGCTATAATACGCGGCATATTGCGAGGAGAACGGGGGGCGAATCGAAATATCGCCGTGATGAATGCCTCTGCTGCTCTGGTTGCTGGTGGCGAAGCAGGAGACCTGGTATCCGGTGCGCGCATTGCTGAGGAAATAATCGATAGCGGCAGGGCTATGGAAAAACTGGAAGAACTGATAGATATCAGCGCTTACCTTTACCGTAGATGCTATTAAGATGAGCATTCTGAGAAAAATTGTTGAGGCCAAAAGTGCCAGGCTGGAAGAAAGAAAGCGGTTATTGCCTCTTGCCGTTGTAGAGAAGATGATTACGCGAAGGGCAAAATCGTATGATTTTGCAGGAGCGATTGGCCATAGGCCAGTGCGAATTATCGCCGAAATAAAAAAATCATCTCCATCCAGGGGATTATTGTGTAATGAGTTTGTACCGGCCAGTATAGCAAGACGATATGCTCGAAGTGGTGCAGCGGCGGTATCGATACTAACCGAGGAAGACTATTTTGGTGGAAGAATCGAGGATATAGTATCTGCCAGGTCAGAGGTGGAAATACCTCTATTGAGAAAGGACTTTATATGGGATCGGTATCAGGTATATGAATCGGCTGCTTTTGGCGCTGATGCCCTGCTGTTGATTGTGGCACTCTTAAGCCAGCAGCAGCTAAAAGAACTGATAACCTTGAGCCAACATCTGGAAATGGACTGCCTGGTCGAAACACATGATGAGAATGAAGTAGAAATGGCACTGAATGCTGATGCCGGCATTATCGGGATTAATAACCGGGATCTAGGTACATTCCGGGTTGATATCAATACTACTAGGCGGCTGCGAGCGACAATACCAGATGGGAAGATTGTAGTCAGCGAAAGCGGTATAAGAACGCGTGCCGATGTGGAGCAGTTGAAGATCTGGGGTGTGCACGCTGTGCTGGTCGGCGAAGCGCTGGTTGTTGCCGAAAGCATTGAGGAAAAGATGAGGGAAATTATAATATGACCGTGGTGAAAATTTGCGGTATTACCGAGAAGTGGCAGGCCATATCGGCCATTGAAGCCGGTAGCGATTTTATCGGTATGGTATTTGCTGCTAGCCCGAGGCAGGTAAGCATAGAACGTGCCAGAAATCTGGTGAGTGCAATCAGAGAAATCAGCATTGAGGTTAAGCTGGTGGGAGTATTTGTCAATATGCCGGTACCGGCTGTAAACCGGTGTGCCGATATATGCGATCTGGATTATGTGCAGCTAAGCGGTGATGAGACATGGGCATACTGCTGCGAAATACGACGCCCCTTGATAAAGGCGATCAGAGTATGCAAGGGCTATGATCTGGAAAGCCTTTGTGAAGAATTGAACTATGGCAAAAGTATTCTATCGCCAAAAAAGCATATTATTCTACTTGACTCATTGGTCAAGGGAAGCTATGGTGGAACGGGGGTGACTTCTGACTGGAATCTGTTTCGTGGTGTGGCTGAAAGATTCCCGGTGATAATCGCTGGGGGGCTAAGCCCGGAAAATGTGGCACAGGCTGTTGAATTGGTATCACCGTGGGGCGTTGACGTTTCTTCTGGTGTGGAATCAAACGGGATAAAGGACGGGGGGAAAATGGTGGCATTTGTTAATGCGGTGAGGCATTCAGGTAAAGGGAATGGATAGATTATTGCCTGATCAAAGGGGATACTTCGGTAGTTTTGGTGGCAGATATGTACCCGAAACACTGATGCCGGCACTTGAAGAACTTGAAAAGGCGTATTTCTCTGCCCGTCGAGATCATGGCTTTAACAAGAAATTTGATGAACTATGCAGGCAATATATTGGTAGGCCAACTCCACTATATCTGGCAAAAGAGCTATCGCATGAGGCGGGTGGTGCAAATATACTCCTCAAGAGGGAAGATTTGGCTCATACGGGTGCCCACAAAATTAACAATGCTTTGGGGCAGGGGTTGCTGGCAAAATTGATGGGCAAAAAAAGGGTTATTGCTGAGACCGGTGCCGGTCAGCACGGAGTAGCGGCGGCAACGGTATGTGCCATGTTGAATCTTGAGTGTATTGTATATATGGGAGAGGAGGATATCGGGCGTCAATCGGTCAATGTATACCGTATGAAGTTGCTTGGTGCCGAGGTAAGGACGGTAAGTTCAGGTAGCAGGACCCTTAAGGATGCTATTAATGAAGCAATCAGGGATTGGGTTACCAATGTGGAGACGACCTATTACCTTTTTGGTACTGTAGCAGGGCCCTATCCCTATCCGTTAATTGTAAGGGATTTTCAGTCCATAATTGGCCGTGAGGTTAAAGAACAGATCTGGTCGATGTATCGCCGGCTACCCGATTACCTGGTTGCCTGTGTTGGTGGCGGAAGCAATGCTATGGGTCTGTTTCACGCCTTTTACAATGATAAAAAGGTCGACTTCATTGGTGTCGAGGCTGCTGGTAAGGGGATTGGTACCGGCAAGCACGCTGCTTCTCTGTGCGCCGGGTGTGATGGAGTACTGCATGGTACTAAATCTTACCTGTTGCAGGATAGAGGGGGGCAGATACAGGAAACACATAGTATTGCTCCGGGGCTTGATTATCCAGGGGTAGGACCTGAACACAGCTATTACAGGGATACAGGCCGTGCAAGCTATGTGGCTGTTACCGATAGCGAAGCGTTGGAAGCCTTCCACCTCCTGTGTAAAACAGAGGGAATCATCCCGGCGCTGGAATCTTCCCATGCTTTATACCATGCGGTGAAGCTTGCCTCTCATATATCAGCAGGAAGAATTGTTGTGGTTAATCTTTCCGGGCGTGGGGACAAGGACCTGGATATTGTTGCCGGGGAAAGCAATACAGAGCTATGAGTAATATTTCGGCTGTCTTTAAATCGGGCCATAAAGCACTCGTTCCGTACATAACGGTAGGTTACCCCGATATAGAAACTACCATTGAGGCAGCTGTCCTGCTTGCCCGCAGTGGTTGCGATATTATCGAGCTTGGCATACCTTTTTCTGACCCTCTTGCTGATGGTGCTACCATTCAGAAGGCAAGTTACCATGCTCTTAAGAACGGGGTTAATCTGGAAAAGTGCCTGGAAACAGCACGAAATATAAGTGACAGGATAAAAAATACTCCGCTTGTATTTATGGGTTATTATAACCCGATTCTTCAGTATGGCCTGAAGGAATTCTGCCATTCGGCAAAATATGCGGGTGTTGATGGATTGATAATTCCGGATCTTCCCCCCGAGGAAGGTGTAGAACTGGAAGAGCAAACGAGAGGCCGGGGAATGGTACTTATATATTTGCTGAGCCCGGCCAGTTCTGATAGGCGAATTAGCATGGTAGTAAGCAAAGGGAACGGATTTATTTACCTGGTATCGATAACCGGTGTTACCGGTGCTCGGGAAAACCTGCCGCAGGAATTGGAGGAATTCGTTGGCCG
>JAGYOC010000001.1 GCA_018399795.1 Dehalococcoidales bacterium | reverse complement strand
GGTCTAGCGCTATACCAAGGCGGCTCTGGAGAAGGTGGGTATTACCGATCAGGCTGCTAAACGGGCGGATGAGCTGTCCGGGGGGCAGCGGCAGCGTGTGGGTATTGCCAGGGCTCTGATGCAGAATCCAAGTATGATGTTGGCGGACGAACCGGTAGCCAGTCTCGATCCGGTACTGGCCCACACCATCCTTGGGTATCTGGAACAGCTGAATCATGAGTCGCATATCTCCGTAATATGCAGCCTTCACTATCTCGATTTGGTTCAGCGCTACGCAAGCAAGGTAATCGGCCTGCGGGACGGGCAGGTTGTCTACCGCGGCGACCGCGAGGATATCCGCAAAATGACCGATGAACAGTTCAAAGAGATCTACGGCGAAGAGGCCATACGGGTCAACGCCGGAGAGTTTGACAAGGGGGAGGAGTAGGAATGTCACAAATAATCAAGCAGGAAAAAAAACGATCCTTCGTAACTGCTCCCACCGCCGCAGTACTCTCGCTCCTACTACCGGGTTTGGGACAAATACTGGCCCGGCGGGTGCAGCGCGGTTTACTGATGTTCGGGGCTCTCGCCAGCATTATCGGTCTGCTGGTGTGGCGAATCACCCTTTTAGGGAGGCTGGCCGAGGGATTCTGGCCGACCCTGTTCAAGTCCCTCGACAGGGCTCCCATGTTTGTCGGTTTCGGACTGTTGGCAATCGCCGGGCTCTGGCTCTGGATTGTGATCGACGCTGCCAAGCAAACAAATCCGAACAAACAGTTCGGAAACTCGATCTTTGTCCTGATTCTGGTGGTCTTTTTTACCATAGGCTGGCAAATAAGCGAAATTGACCTTGTGAAACTGACCAGCGATGCAAATGAGGCCTGGGTGCCTTTGTCTAAAATTCTCTGGCCCTGGGAAGCGGCGGTAACCCACGACACCGACACCGTCGAAGCAGGGGCAAAGGTACTGGTCGATTCGGAGGGCGCAGCTCCTCCGGTACCCGAAAAAAGTGAAGGCGAACCCTATCTGTGGGTCAGTCCGCGAAAGGGGGAGCTTTCAAAACTTGATGAGGATAACCAGGTAATTCCCGGCACAATAATTACGATATACGGGGAGAATTTTGAACCGAATACGCGCACGCAAATCTGGTGGAGTGATTCTATCGGTAATGAGTTCAGACCCCGCTACCAGGGTGAATACGTAAGTGTGATGACCGACAGTGAAGGCTCCTTTGAAAAAGAGATGATCATGCCCTACAGGCTGATTCCTCCCAGTGCACAGGGGCAGCAGATACACCAGGTAATGGCCCGACAGGTGAGCCAAGTAGGCCCTCCCCTACCCAGTCAGCCCTTGATTCTGACTATTGAATTAATTATCGAGACCATTTTTATGGGGATGATGGCCACCATATTTGGTATCATTTTCTCGGTACCGATAAGCTTTCTGGCCGCACGAAACCTGATGTCGACTTCCTGGATTACCCTGACCATCTATTACCTCACCCGTACAGTACTGAATATCGTCCGGGCAATCGAACCGCTTATCTGGGCCCTCATCGCAGTAGTATGGGTAGGGCTCGGGCCGTTTGCCGGTATTGTAGCCCTGACAATCCACTCAATTGCGGCCCTCGGAAAACTCTATTCAGAGGCGATCGAAGGTATCAACCCCGGTCCGATTGAAGCGATTCAGGCGACGGGTGCGAATAAACTGCAGACTATCATGTATGCAGTAGTACCCCAGATGATTCCGCCTTTTGTCTCCTTTACCATCTACCGTTGGGACATCAATGTCCGTATGTCGACGGTTATCGGTATGGTCGGTGGAGGCGGTATCGGATTCCTGCTGGTACAGTATATACGCCTGCTCGAGTACAAGTCGGCGGGAATTGCGGTGTGGTTCATCGCCCTGACAGTTGCAATACTCGATTATGTGAGCGCTGAGATTCGGCAGAAATTTGTATAAATGTGTAAAGTAAAAAGGTGAGGCGAAAGATGGAGACAATAGAAGTACTTTTTCTGCTGGCCCGTCCCGGGGCCGGCAAAAGCGAGATTATTGATTACCTGCAACAGATGGATCCGGAAGAGCGGCCGCAGCGCATGCGGCTGGCTTCGGACCTGCAGGTTATAGATGACTTTCCGATGCTCTGGACCTGGTTCGAGGAGGACGCCATTTTAGAGGAAATGGGGAAGCCGCGGCTGCACACCGATAACCAGGGAAACTTTGCTGCTCCTCATCTGTGGAACCTGCTGATCCGTCGGGTATGCCTGGACTACCGTAAGGCGGTTCGGGACCGCCCAACCGTATCGGCTTCCCTTTCAGCTCTTCCTACAAATCCCTTCTCGGCGGTAATTGAGTTTTCGAGGGGCAAAGAACACGGGGGCTACCGGGAGGCCTTTCGACATGTAGAGCGGGAAATACTATCCAAAGCGGCAATTCTGTATGTGGATGTGTC